>CAXMOH010000080.1:0-5858 GCA_964194855.1 uncultured Hyphomicrobium sp. | reverse complement strand
GGAGGCATCGACGAGGAGCATCACCCCGTCGACCATCTTGAGCGCCCGCTCCACCTCGCCCCCGAAGTCGGCGTGGCCCGGCGTGTCCACGATGTTGATCTTCGTGTCGCCGTAGTGCACGGCGGTGCTCTTCGCCAGGATCGTGATGCCCCTCTCGCGCTCGAGATCGCCCGAGTCGAGGACACGTTCGCGGACCTCCTGGTTCTCCCGGAAAGCGCCGCTCTGGCGTAGGAGCGTGTCCACGAGGGTGGTCTTTCCGTGGTCGACGTGGGCAATGATTGCGACGTTGCGGAGGCTCATCGAGTCCTTTCGGTCAGGGACCGCTGCTCCCGGCACTGGCCCGCGAGCATGCGTCAAACGATCGAGAGTAGCACAGTCTTCTTCGTCGGCCCCGGCTTCACTCGCCGATGAGCTGCCGATACTCTTCCCTGGTGTTGACCCCGACCACACATCCGGCGTCGCCCTCGACGTGAACCACGCGCTCGGGGTGGGTCTCGAGAACGGCTCGCGCGCCGCGATCGAGCGGCGCGGCGTGCAGGGCTCGAATGGCCTCGTGTCCGAAGCCCCCTGGGTGGCCACGGCGGCCCTCGTGGGTCGGGACCGCTGCAAAGGCGCCCTGCTCCAAAGCGGCGACGACGCGGTCGACAGTCTCCGGAGCGATCCGCGGGTGGTCCACCGGGTGAAGCAAGACCGCCTCGGCGCCCAGGCCTTCCGCGGCGTCGAGTCCGCGCCAGACGGAGGAGAGCATCCCCTCCTGCCAGCGCTCGTTCACGACGAGGGTCACGTCGTCGTGAACGCCGGACTCGTCGCGGACTTGATTCGCACCGGCTCCGATGACGGCCACCACCGCCCCGATCCCGGGGCGGGCGAGGACCTGGCAGGCGTGGGCCAGAAACGATTCGTCGCCCATGGGCAGGAGGGCCTTCGGCCCGCCCATGCGACGCCCCTCGCCGGCGGCCAGCACGATGGCGACGATCCTCACTCGAGCATTGAAACATGGATCGTCCGAGCGTTGACGCGTCCGGAACCTCACCCGTATGATCGCCAGCGGAAGACACATCATGGCCCCGAGACACTTCCTGTCGCTGAAGGACTGGTCGCCCGAGGAGCTCGTGGCGCTCTTCGACCTGGCCGCCGGCTTGAAGGCCCAGCCCGAGGGCTGGGCGGAAGCCCTCAAGGGCCGGTCGCTGGCGATGATCTTCCAGAAGCCCTCGACCCGCACGCGAGTGTCCTTCGAGGTCGGGATGTCTCAGCTGGGAGGACGGGCCCTCTTCCTCGGCGCCGACGACGTCCAGCTCCATCGGGGCGAGACGGTGGGAGACACGGCGCGTGTGCTGTCCCGCTACGTCGACGCCATCATGGCCCGGGTCTTCGCCCACCAGGATCTCCTCGACCTCGCTCGCCAGGGGACCGTCCCCGTGATCAACGGCCTGTCCGACCTCCTGCACCCGTGCCAGGCCCTGGCCGACTACTTCACTCTTCGCGAGCGACGGGGAGACGTGCGCGGCCTGAAGGTGGCCTATATGGGCGACGGCAACAACGTGTGCCACGAGCAGATGTTCGGGGCGGTCAAGCTGGGCTGCACCATGAGCGTCGGCTGCCCTCCCGGCTATGAGCCCAACAAGCTCATCTTCAAGAGCGCGGCCCGGGAGGCGCAGAAGCTCGGCTCACCGGTCCCCGAAGTTTCGAACGACCCGATGGCGGCGGTGGCGGGGGCCGACGTGGTCTACACGGACGTCTGGACTTCGATGGGGCAGGAGAAAGAGAGCCAGAAGCGGCTCCAGGACTTCCAGGGCTTCAAGGTCTCTCCAGAGATGATGGCGGTGGCGAAGCCCGAGGCCATTTTCATGCACTGCTTGCCCGCCCACAGGGGCGAAGAGGTCGACGCCTCGGTGATCGACGGCCCCCAGTCCGTCGTCTTCGACCAGGCCGAGAACCGCCTCCACGTGCAGAAGGCGATCCTCCTGACGTTGATGGGCGGACTCGCCTAGCTCTCGGTCCTCGCCATCGTCTTCAGGGCCTGGCGGATCTCGGTCCGCGTCACGTCGTCGCGGATGACCACCCGGCCGACGCTGGCCGGCAGGACGAAGACCACGCGACCGGCCTTCACCTTCTTGTCCCGTCCCAGTGCCTCCAGCACATCCGCGGCCGACAGGTCCGACATTCTCGGCCGCGGGCCCACCCTGCTCACCGCATCCACCATGCCCGCACAGGCTCTCTCGGTCAGCAGCCCGCGCTGCCGGGCGATGGCTGCCGCGCCGACGAGGCCCCAGCCCACCGCCTCGCCGTGGGTGAAGCGCCGGTACCGGGTGAGCGACTCCAGTGCATGCCCCAGGGTGTGGCCCAGGTTGAGGACGCGGCGCAGCCCCCCCTCGCGCTCGTCCCTTTCGACCACGTCCGCCTTGATAGCACAGGCCGCACCGATGGCGCTCTCGACGTCGGCCGCGGGCCATCCGCCCAGACCCGGCGGGGCCTTGGCCAGGGCGGAGAAGAGAGCCCGGTCGCCGAGGATGGCGCACTTCAGGATCTCGTACGCCCCGGCCCGCAGCTCACGCAACGGCAGCGTCTCGAGGAGCGCGGGATCGGCCACGACGGCCCGGGGCTGGTGGAACGACCCGATGAGGTTCTTGCCCGCGGGAAGGTTGATTCCCACCTTCCCCCCGATCGAGCTGTCGACCATCGACAGGAGCGTCGTGGGGAGGCCTACCCAGTCGACGCCCCGCATGTAGGTGGCCGCGGCATAGCCCGCCATGTCTCCCACCACACCGCCGCCGAGAGCCACGACGAGACCGTCCCTGCCGAGGCGCGCCTCCAGGAACGCCTCGTACAGCCCCTCGAGGGTCTTGGGACCCTTGAACCGCTCGCCGTCCGGCACGAGCGTCACCTCGAGCGGTCCGAGGGATCGAAGCCCCTTCTCGACCGGCCGCCCATGGAGCCCGAACACCCGACGACTCGCCACCAGGACGATGCGCCGTCCCCGGAAAGCGGACAGCCGCTCGGGAAGACGTCGGACGAGGCCCCGGCCCACCGAGACGGTGTAGCGCCGCAGGCCGAGCTCGACCGGGATCTCCAGCATCGCGCGGCAGAATAGCATCTCCTGATAGACTGGCCCCTTTGACCATGGGCGCGACGAGCCAGCTATTCCCCTTCGCCGACTACTGGACGTTCTACGTCGGGTTCACGGCCTTCGTGCTGGTCCTCCTGGCTCTGGACCTCGGGGTCTTTCACCGCACGCCCCACGCCGTGTCCATCCGGGAGGCCGCGCGCTGGAGCGTCGTGTGGGTGAGCCTCGCCCTCGCGTTCAACGTCGCCTTCTATCTGTACATGCGCTCGAGCTTTCCCCTCGATCCACGCCTCATGGCGATCCCGGGCTTCGATCCACTGGTCGCAGCACGCCAGACGGCCCTGGAGTTCCTGGCCGGATACGTGGTCGAGTACTCGCTGTCTGTGGACAACATCTTCGTCTTCGTCGTGGTGCTCTCCTACTTCGGCGTCCCCGCGGCCTACCAGCACCGGGTCCTCTTCTTCGGCATCCTGGGGGCCCTGGTCTTCCGCGGAATCTTCATCGCGCTCGGTGCGGTTCTGCTGCAGTTCGAGTGGGTGGTCTGGGTGTTCGGAGGCTTTCTCGTCTTCACCGGCGCTCGGATGATGTTCGGGGACGAGAGCGGGCCCGTGGAGCCCCACGAGCGGGCGGTCATTCGCCTCTTTCGGAAGTACGTCCCGGTCACCGGGGTCTTCAAGGGGCAGCGCTTCTTCGTGCGCGAGGACGGACGGCTCCACGCCACACCTCTCTTGATCTCCCTTCTCTTCCTGGAGATGACAGACATCCTCTTCGCCATCGACTCGGTGCCGGCCATCTTCAGCCTCACCAACGAGCCCCTGGTCGTCTACACGTCGAACATCTTCGCCATCCTGGGCCTGCGCAACCTCTACTTCCTCCTGGCCGGGGCCGTGGACAAGTTCCACCTGCTCAAGTACGGCCTGGGGA
Organism: uncultured Hyphomicrobium sp.; assembly: GCA_964194855.1. Classification (GTDB taxonomy): domain Bacteria; phylum Acidobacteriota; class Vicinamibacteria; order Fen-336; family Fen-336; genus JAJDNS01. The sequence goes on along the minus strand of CAXMOH010000080.1, from coordinate 1,870 downwards.
TCGTGCTCATCTTCGTCGGGCTCAAGATGGCGATCCTGAACCGCCTGTGGGACGGGCACTTTCCCATCTCCGTCTCCCTCGGCATCATAGTCAGCGTGATCGGCGCCTCGATCGCGCTGTCGTTTCTCTTCCCGAAGTCTGAGGAACCTCGCTGAACATGGAAAACGATCGCGTTCTCAAAGAGATCACCCCGAAGAGCAGGGACTACTCCCAGTGGTACCTCGACGTCGTCCTGAAGGCCGACATGGCCGACTACGGCCCGGTCAAGGGGTGCATGGTCATCAAGCCCTACGGCTACGCCGTGTGGGAGGCGATGCAGCAGGACATGGACCGGCGGATCAAGGAGACCGGCCACGTCAACGCCTCCTTCCCGTTGCTCATCCCCAAGAGCTTTCTCGAGAAGGAGAAAGAGCACGTCGAGGGTTTCTCCCCCGAGTGCGCCTGGGTGACGGTGGGGGGTGGCGAGGAGCTCGAGGAGCCGCTGGCCATCCGGCCCACCTCCGAGGCCATGATCTGCTCCATGTACGCCAAGTGGGTCCAGTCCTGGCGCGACCTGCCGGTCCTGATCAACCAGTGGGCGAACGTCGTGCGCTGGGAGAAGGTGACCCGGCCCTTCCTGAGGACGACCGAGTTCCTGTGGCAAGAAGGGCACACTCTCCACGAGACCGAGGAAGAAGCCGAGCAAGAGACCCTCAAGATGCTGCAGGTGTACCGCAGCTTCTCCGAGGAGATGCTCGCCATGCCCGTCGTCTGGGGCCGCAAGAGCGACAGCGAGAAGTTCGCCGGCGCGCTCCGAACCTACGCAATCGAGGCCCTCATGGGTGACGGAAAGTCGCTCCAGGCCGGAACCAGCCACAACCTGGGGCAGCACTTCTCCACCGCGTACGGCATCGAGTACCTGGACCGGAGCCAGCAGCGTGCCAAGCCCTGGTCCACGTCCTGGGGCACGTCGACCCGGATGATCGGCGGGCTGATCATGACCCACGGCGACGACGCCGGGCTCATCCTGCCCCCGAAGGTGGCCCCGTACCAGGTGGTCATCGTGCCCATCCCGCCCCGCAAGGGCGACTGGAACGAGGCGATCCTGCCCAAGGCTCGTGAGGTGGCGGCAACGCTGCGGGGCGCGGGGTTCCGCGTCCACCTCGACGACCGGGACCAGTTTCAGACCGGCTACAAGTACTCCGACTGGGAGATGCGCGGCGTGCCGTTTCGCCTCGAGATCGGCCCGAAGGCCGTGGCGAAGGAGCAGTGCGTCCTCGTCCGCCGCACCGACCGGCACAAGGACTTCGTCCCTCTCGCCGGCGTGGCGGAGCGGTTGGGAGAGCTGCTCGATGGGTTGCAGAAGGACCTCCTCGAGCGGGCCCGTCGGTTCACCGAAGACAACACCACCCGGGTCTCGACCTACGACGAGCTCAAAGAGGTGATGAAGACGAAGCGCGGCTTCATCCTCGCCGGCTGGAACGGCGACGCCGCCACCGAGGCCAGGATCAAAGAGGAGACCAAGGCCACGATCCGCATCATTCCCACCGAGAACGAGCGCGAGGTCCCCTGCGTCGTCACAGGCGAGAAGGGCCGCGAGGTCTACTTCGCCCAGGCCTATTAGTCAGGTCTTGACCGGCGTCGCGCCGAAGTCGAGCCCCGCGACGCGCCCTTTCAAGACCTGACTCGTTCGTTGTCGTGCCGCGCCGAGCTCACGCCGTCCATCCGTCGGCGATCGGACATGACGCGATCGGGCTCAGCTCTCGTCTGTTGGAGGCGCGTCGGCGTCTCGAACGATGCCGCCGCGCCGCCGCGGTGGCTGACGGCTGAGGTGGGCGCGCACCGCATCCGAGCCGGCCTCCGCCAGAGCCACGTCGTCATCCGTGAGCTC
>CAXMOH010000079.1:0-6068 GCA_964194855.1 uncultured Hyphomicrobium sp. | reverse complement strand
GGGCACGGGCCGGTCGAGGTGTGGCCTCGTCGCTCAGGACGGTGCCCTGCGAGTCCGCATGTCGATCCGGGAGCGTCGGGGCGACCCGGGGCTCGTCCGCATAGCGGAAGATGTCGCGAATCTCGAGAAGGTCGGAGTCCGTGGGCGCGGGGCGAGCCTTCGATGTGGCCGCGGGCGATCGGGAGCCCTCCCGCGTTGGCTCCCCATGCCCCTCCGCCGACACGAGAAGCGCGAGGACCACGAGCCAGAGCGCCGGGCGCTCGATCACGGAGCCCCCTTGAGGATGAAGGCGTGCGCCTCGAGACGCACGCCCGAGCGGGCCTCGCCGAGGTTCACGCGCTGGAGGAGCAGGCCCGAGGACGGCCTGGCGAGCCTGCGGGCGAGGCGCAGAACGACGGCGAAGCGCCCCTCGGCGGCAAAGCGACCACTCGCCGCGGTCGAGCCCCGCCCGACAGGGCTCACCTGGATCTCGACACCCGTGACCTCGAGCCCGTCCGTCGCCCGGAGAAAGGCCAGGCGCAGCCCGCGAGCCGCGGTCAACCCGTCTGCGGCCGTCGCCCCCCCGTCTCCGGTGGTGCGTCGGCTCAGGTCGGCCAGCCGCAGGCGGAGCCGTTCCCGCTCCTCACGGGCCTGAGTGTGTTGCTCGCGTGCGGCGTCCCCCTCCCGGCGGGCCCCGGGCACGACAGCGACGAAGATCGCGAACGCCACCACCGCGAGCACGAGGGCGAGCGAGTATCGCCTCACCTCGAGCTCTCCACCCAGCGGGCGCTCACCGTTGTCCGCACCTCGCCGTCGCGGTGCTCGGGGCCCGGGCTCACCTCTTCCAGGAAGCGGGTCTCCTCGAGACGTTCCAGGGTGAGATCCCAGGCGATCGCATCCCGCGCCACCACCCGCATCTCGAGAGTGATCTCCTCACCGTAGACGATGCTCAAACGTTCCACACGAGCCGCTTCGGGCAACACACGGCCCAGCTGGGCCACGATCCTCTCCGGGGGCGACTCTCCGGCCGCTGCGGCCTGGGTCAGAAGCCCCCCTCCCGCAGCGACGCGAGCACCGTAGGCCTGGACGCGGGCCCGCATCGACACCACATCCCTCTGAACCGCGGCCAGCCGATCGCGGGCGGCGCGGGAGTCCCGGCGAGTGGTAAACGCTGTGCGCAGCGCAACGCCCAGGAGAGCGACAGCCACCACGACCGCCACGATCTCCCAAAGCGGAAGCCGCCGGGAGCGTGGCGTCGTGGAGAAGTCGGGCTGATTCTTCACGTGAGCGCCCCACCGAGCCAGGCCGCCTCGACCGACTCGGGCCACTCGCCCGGGCCCTCCAGCCCCCCGCCGACGACGGCCTGTCCGAGGGACTGGCGGAGCGGACCAGCGCCCGAGCCCGAGATCACCAGCGGGACCGCGCCGTCCTCGTCGCCGTTCTCATCGGGGGCCTGGCGCGCCGTCCGGGCTGCCTCGGCCAGCAGGCGAGGGCCCTCTCCCTCGGAGGGATCGCGACGACGGCACCGAAGCGCCGCGAGATCCCCGTTCCGAATCAGGGCGAGGCACAACGCCACATCCCCCAGCAGGGCGTGGACGGCGTTCGGCCCACGACGGCCCTTGCGCCCCAGCAGCGCCCCGAGCGCCAGAAGAGGCGCCAGGGCGACCCTCTCGACGGCAAGCCCCGCGGAGGCCGCGAGCTGCTCATACTGTGCCACGGTGGCACGGCGCACCGCTGCGCCGACGACTCGACCCTGACGGACCGGCAGGACGTCGACTATCGCCTCCGTGGCAGGCCAGGGCAGCGACGTTGCCAGCCGGAAGCGCACGTAGTCTCGCGGCTCCGACCCCGAGGGCGCCTCGATCATCGCCAGCCGGGCGACGCCGTCGGGCAGGACGAGTGTTGCCGGACCGCCGGCCGGGGCCGCTTCCTCGAGGGCTCGGGACAAGGCCTCGCGCACCTCCTCCCGGCGCACGACATTCGGTCCGGCTGGCGAGGGCGCCAGAGCTCCGGGCTGGAGCGCGACGCGGCGAAAGCCCACCAGGCGCCTCCGGCGCGGCCCTCGGCCGAGAACCGCGACGCTCACCGAGGCGGCATCGAAGGCCACGAGAAGACTCTTTCCCAACACTCCCACGCCCTCATGTTACCGCTGGCGACCACCGGATTTCAGGGTCTCCGGGGTGTTTCGGCTGGCGCCGGGACGCGGTGTATGATCGGCCGAATAGCCTGAGGAGACGGAAACATGAAGGTGTATGACGCCCCGAACATCAGAAACGTCGCGCTGGTCGGGCACGGCGGGAGCGGCAAGACGACGCTGGCCTCGGCGTTGCTCTTCGACACGGGCGCGGTGAGCCGGCTGGGCCGGGTGGAAGACGGAACAGCCCCGACGGACTTCGACCCCGACGAGATCGAGCGCCAGATCAGCCTCCAGACGACCCTCGCCTGGGCAGAGTGGAAGAAGACGAAGATCAACCTCCTCGACGCCCCGGGGTATGCGAACTTCACCGCCGAGGCCCGAGCAGCGTCGAGGGTCGCGGACACCGCCCTGGTCGTGGTCGACGCCGTGGCCGGGATCGAGGTCCAGACCGACAGGGTCTGGGGCTACGCCGAGGAGTACGGGCTGGCACGGCTCATCGTGGTGAATCGAATGGACCGGGAGAATGCCTCGTTCGACCGGGCGCTGGAGTCCATCCAGAAGCACTTCGGCCGCACCGCCGTACCCCTGGCGATCCCGATCGGCGAAGCGAAGGGCTTCCACGGCCTCGTGGATCTGGTGAGGGAGAAGGGGCTGACCTGGGGTGAGGACACGAGCGCGCCGCCCCAGACCGGGGAAATCCCCGAGGCTCAGAAGGAAGCGGCGGCCTCCTGGCGGGAGAAGCTCGTGGAGATCGTGGCCGAGAGCGACGAAGCCCTGCTGGAGGAGTTCTTCGAGAAGGGCACGCTGCCGCAGGACGACCTTCTGAAGGGCCTCCGGGCGGCGGTGTCGGCCGGGACGATCTTTCCGGTGATCCCGGCGTCGGCCGCCCTCAACGCGGGCGTCAGCGTGATCCTGGATGCCCTGGTCGAGCTCGCGCCCTCACCGGCCGACCGGGCGGCGGCCCAGGGAACGGCCCCGGGGACGAAGGACGATGCCTCCCGCGATCCAGGGAACGACGCGCCGTTTTCCGCCTTCGTCTTCAAGACGATGATCGACCCCCACGCCGGCCGCATCTCGGTCTTTCGCATCTACTCCGGGGCGTTGAAATCGGACTCGGCGGCCCACAATGCTTCCCGGGACTCGGACGAACGCATCGGCTCGCTCCTTCTGTTGCGAGGCAAGAGCCAGGAGCCGGTGAGCGAAGCGCGAGCGGGTGACATCGTCGCGGTGGCAAAGCTCAAGGACACCCAGACCGGCGACACCCTCTCGGAAAAGACCGAGCCCATCGTCTACCCGGCCGTGGTTCTTCCCGAGCCCGCGACGACGTTCGCCATCCAGCCAAGGACCCACGGCGACGACGACAAGATCGGCACCGCCTTCCAGAAGCTCATGGAAGAGGACCCGGTGCTGCGCGTCACCCGCGACCCGCAGACTCACGAGATGCTGCTCTCCGGCATGGGTCAGCTCCACATCGAGGTCGTGGTCGGCAGGCTTCGCAAGCGCTACAAGGTCGAAGTCGACCTCAAGAAGCCCAAGATCCCGTACCGGGAGACGATCAAGGGATCGGCGGAGGGCCACGGGCGCCACAAGAAGCAGACCGGCGGTCACGGCCAGTTCGGTGACTGCCGGATCCGCATGAAGCCGCTGGCGAGAGGACAGGACTTCCAGTTCCAGAACAAAATCTTCGGAGGATCGATCCCGAAGACCTTCATCCCCGCGGTCGAGAAGGGAATCCAGGAGGCCCGGATCAAGGGCTACGTCGCGGGCTACCCCATGGTGGACTTCGAGGTCGAGCTCTACGACGGCCAGTATCACAACGTGGACAGCTCCGAGATGGCGTTCAAGGTGGCGGGGTCGCTGGCCTACAAGGATGCCGTGGTCAAGTGTCGGCCGACCCTGCTCGAGCCGATCATGAGCGTGGAGATCGCGGTGCCGGACGAGTTCGCCGGCTCGGTGATGGGGGACCTCTCGAGTCGGCGAGGGCGACCTCAAGGCATGGAGCCCAGGGGCAGCCTCCAGATGGTGAAAGCCCAGGTGCCCCTCTCCGAGATGCTGTCCTACGACGCTGAGCTGACCTCGATGACCGGCGGTCGAGGCTCGTATCACATGGAGCTGGACCACTACGACGAGGTCCCCGGCCACCTCCAGGAGAAGGTCGCGACCGCCGCCAGGGAAGAACGGGAAGCAGCGGCAGAGACCAAGTAGCCCCCCCTCCCGACCCCGTCATTTACGCTAGACTCTTTGTATGAGGTCTCCCCACATCGTCATTGCCCAGCCCGTGCCTGTGCGAGCAGGCTTTGCCCTGCCCGTGCTCTTGGCGGCGGGGCTGGCTCTACTCCTGCTCGGAGGGCCGGCTCTGCTGGGCGCCCAGGAGCAGCCCCTGGCGGCCGGAACGGACAACGTTCCGGTCCCCAAGAAGAAGAAGCACGTCCAGCCCACCTATCCGCAGGAGGCCCTCGCCGAAGGCATCCGGGGCATCGTCATCCTCGATCTGGTGATCGACACCGAGGGACGGGTGGTGGAGATCCGCACGATAAGGAGCATCCCCGGGCTCGACGAGGCGGCCATGGCTGCGGCCCGCCAATGGGTGTACAAGCCGGTCAAGGTGGATGGGAAGCTCGTGAGCGTGCGGCTCACGGTGCCCATCACCTTTGCGCTGAAGCTGCCCGATGTCTCGCGGGACCAGGGGATTCCTGAGCTGCGCCAGGGTGTAACGCCGCCCTGGCCCACGGCGGGAGCGGGAGGCCGCGGGGGCAAGGCGACCGCCGACGTGACGCTCGATCCGGACGGGAGGATCGGGCTGGCTCGGATCATCCAGGGAGAAGAGCCGTGGTCGACCTCCCTTCTGCAGGCTCTCCGCACGTGGCGCTTCAGAGCTCCGCCGATCGATGCAAGCCTGTCATTCGAGGTCGAGGCAGAGTTCGTCCCGGACCGAGACAAGGGAACGGTCAACCTCCGCCTCACCAGCCTGCGCGAGACGGCGCTGTTCGACGCTCCGGAGCGCGAGGAGACCACCACGGTGGCGGACCTGGAGCCGGCCGTGGCCGGGGAGCCGGGCGCTCCGGAGGACACTGGCTCTCTCGCCGCCACTCCAGCGCCCCTGGACCGGGACCCGACTCCGGAGACGGAGACAGAAGCCGCCCCAGCCGAAGGAGAAGACGAGGAGCCGATCGTAGAACAGGCGCCCGACGCTCCTGAAGCGGCTCCCGGACCGACAGAAATAACTCGGGTGGCGGACGCGGCTCCAGAGCCTCCTGGGGCGGCTCAGCCGTCCTCGGCACCCACGCCAGCCGACGCCGTCCCGCCAGCGGCCCCAGCCGGCGTACCCACCGGAGCCGCGGGCCCTTCGGCCCCGCCCAGCGGCGCCCCGCCCGAGGCGACCGGTGGCCTTGCCGGGGGAGCCGACCCGACAGCTCCTCCCCCGATCGAAGTCCTGAGCGCCGCGCCGCCACCACCGCCGCCGGAGAACGGGATCTCGGCGATTCGTGGAGTGCTGCTCGAGCCTGGTGTTCCCGATCTCACCCGAGGCCGACGTCCTGTATCTCCGCCGTTTGCGCGAATGGCGGCGGTCCAGGGCGTCGTCGAGGTGGAGTTCTCAGTGGGCTCTGGAGGCCTGACTGCCGTCCAGAGGGTGAACGGCCCCGAGCTCCTGCAACCGGCGGCCACCCAGGCCGTCGAATCGTGGATCTTCCGACGGACGCGGGCGGACCGAGCCTACCTGCTCGCGGTCTTCACGTACGAGGATGATCTCTCGAGCGCGGTGGTGCGCCCACAGCCTCGGCGCTGAATCAGTCCTTCTTCTTCGCGGTGCTCTTCTTCCGGCCCGCCGTCTTGCCGGCCGACTTCTTGGCCTTGGCCTTCGCCTTGGGGGTCGCCGCCTTCTTCGCGACGGGCTTCTTCTTGGCCTTGGCCCTGGCCTTGGGAGCGGCTTCTTTCTTTGCGGCAGGCTTCT
>CAXMOH010000078.1:0-3568 GCA_964194855.1 uncultured Hyphomicrobium sp. | reverse complement strand
CCGCGCCGTCGAGCTGGCCCTGGAAGAGACGGTGCGTGAGATTCCGCTGTTCGATCCGGATCTTCTCTACAACCGGGCGATGGTCGAGCTGCGCGGTGTCGTGGACGGCTACCCGGGCACCGAGCAGGCGGCCTACGCCTGGCTCAACTTGGCGCTGTGCGCCATGCACTTTGGCGACTTCGCCGGCGCCCACGAATCGCTGCAGAAGGCGAAGACCGAGCTGCCGGAGCGCCCGGGCCTCTCCCGGGGGACGGCTTTCTACTACCTGGGGGTTGTTCTCGAGCGCCTCAACTACATCCCACAGGCGCGGGAGGCCTACAAGGCCGCCGCCGCCGCACCCGGGGCGACGCTCGTCGACAACGACGGCCCGGCCGTCGCTGCCCTCGCCACGCGTCGGGCGGAACCGTGAGCTCGGACGCGGCGGCGCGGCTCGTCTGGGAACGCCCGGACGGGGAGCGAGTCGTGTTTTCCCTGGACGAGGAGACGATCGTGGTGGGTCGGGAAGACGCGGCCATCGAGATCGACGAGCCGCTGGTGTCGAGACAACACGCGCGGCTGGAGAGACGAGAGTCCGGATGGAGGCTCGTCGACCTTGGCTCGACGAACCGGACGCGGGTGAACGGCGAGATCGTCCAGGAGCGCGATCTCGCGGACGGCGACGAGATCCGCTTCGCTCGGGCGACGTGCCGGTTCGTGGGGGCTGGGAGCTCCTAGGGTTCCGGACCCGTCTGGGGGCGGGCGAGGTGGAAGCCCTGCCCGAAGTCCACGCCCAGCGCCTTCAGGACCTGGGCCTCCTCCTCGGTCTGGATTCCCTCGGCGATGACGTGGGCGCCGATGCCGTGTCCGAGCGTGATGATCGCCTTCACCATGGCGCGGTTGACGACGCTCACGTGGACGTCCTGGACGAGGGAGATGTCGATCTTGAGGTAGCTCGGCTTGAGCTTGGCGATCGACTCGAGACCCGAGTATCCCGACCCGACGTCGTCGACGGCGAACGACATCCCGAGATCGGTGAAGTAGGCCATCATCTCCCGGAAGAGCGCGTAGTTCTCGATGACCAGCTTCTCGGTGATCTCGATGACGACGCGGTGAGGCGCCACCTGCGCACGGTCGAGGAAGTCGATGAGCGCCTTGCCCCTGAACTGCGGGTCCCGCATCGTCGCGGGAAACGTGTTGACGAAGATCTTGGCGCTCGAGGGAATGCGGCCTGCCGCGGAGAGCAGCGCCCGCCGCCGGCACAGCCGATCCAGCTCGACCTGCAGGCCGTGCTTCTCGGCGGCCCCGAAGAGCGCATTCGCCGTGTCGAGGCCCGAACCCCGTGGCCCGCGGGAGAGAGCCTCGAAGCCCAGGATGGTGCCCTCCTTCATCCGAAGGATGGGCTGGTAGGCGGTCACCACCCGGTCCCGCAGCAGCACGTCCTGGAGTCGCTCGAGAACGAGCAGCTCCTCCGACCGCCGCTGATGAGCGGCCTGGGCCAGCGCCTCTTCGAGCGCCCGCTCCACCATCCGCCCCGGGTGCAGGAGGGGGTTGTAGATGGCCAGGCCGTGGCCCACCTCGAGCTTGGGCGCAGGCTTGATGTAGGGAAATGCCGCCCGCGCCAGGTTGGGGACGAGGGAGGACATGACCCTGGCCCGGGCCGCCCGGAGGTCGGCCACGGACATCGGGACGTTGCGGCGACGCTTGCGGTCGAGGAAGAACAGGAAGTGGAGCCCCCGCGGCCGATCGAGGCACAGGTGGTCTCCGGCCCGGTAGTCCTTGCCGCGAGCGTCCTCGATGATCGAGAACAACCGCTGGCGGACCTCCTCGTAGGCCTTCACCCCGTACTTGTCCTCGATGTCGCCGAGGGGGGTGGCGTCCAGGACCAGGACGCCGAGATTACCGCGCTCCGTGAGCTCGCGATCGAGGTCGGGCAGCCGTTCGTGGTAGGGGACTATGGGCTCGGGCATGGACCCTCGACGGGCAGGAGCATGATAGCCCGGGGCGCGAAGACGGTCCACACGTGCACCCTTCTCGAGCCGCTCGGTCGTTTCTCGGGCTAGAATCCTCGAGGAGGGAGCTTTCTGCCGATCTTGGGACGGATTCTCCGCGATCGCGGGGTCATCAGCGAAGGACAGCTTCAGGAGGCTATCCAGCACCAGGTGCTCTACGGCGGTCGGCTCGGCACCAGCCTCTACGAGCTCGGCTTCATCACCGAGGAGCGTCTGACCGAGGCTCTTGCCCGGGCCCAGGGTGTCCCCGCCGCCGACCCCCGCGACTTCCAGGCTGAAGCCGTCCCGCTGGTTCCCAGGAAGCTCGTGACGCGCTTCAAGGTGATCCCATGGCGTCTGCGGGGCAAGACGCTGTTTCTCGGCATGGTCAACCCGTCGGATCACACAGCCGTGGCCCGGATCGGATACTCGCTCGGCTACATCGTGCGCCCGCTGGTGGTCCCCGAATTCCGGATGGTCCAGATGCTCCACGACCACTGCGGCATCGACGAGCGGTGGCGCTACACCGACACCCGGAGCCCCGAGGCCACCCCCATGCCCGCCCCGCGGGTGAAGGACCCCGAAGAGGCGGCGGCGGTCATCGACGCCGCCGGGACCCGCGACGAGGTCGTCCAGGCGGTGCTCGCCCTCGGCCGGTGCTACTTCAAGCGCGTCGTCTTTTTCATCGTGCGCGAGCCCTGGATTATCGGCTGCGACGGGGCCGGTGAGGGGATGGATCGCGCCCGGGCCGGGGCGCTCAGGATTCCTCTGGACCTCCCATCGGTCTTTCAGGGCGTGACCCGTGACCGGGCCGTGTTCGTGGGCCGGCTCGGCCCGGAGGAGACCAACCGGCAGTTCCTCGAGGCCATCGGCAAGAAGCCCGGGACGACGGCTGCCGTTCTCCCGGTGGCGCTCAGGAGTCGCGTGGTGAACCTGATCTGGGGCGACAGCGGAGCCCGTGGAGCGGCCCGCGGCGGCCTGGGTCAGCTCGTGGCCCACATGCAGAAGATCCCGAGGGCCTACCTGCGCATCATCCGGACGCGCATGGCGGAAGCAAAGAATGAAGCCGAACATCGGGCAGCACGCCCGAAGAAGGCACAAGAGAGGAAGAACGCATGATCGAGAGAGCGAGAGAGATCAAGCGGCGTCGCCACCGCCGCAAGAAGGCCAGGAAGGCGCGACGCAAGGAAGCTGCTGCCGCAAAACGAGGCAAGACCGCCTGAGATTCCTCGCGGCTGCCCGCGGGAGCGCTGAGCCGGTGCTCGGGGCCAGCGCTCAAAGGGCTCGAGCAAGAACGAACAGGACGATCACCAGAGCGAGGGTCACGAAGGACGCCACGACGAGCCACGTAGAGAGCCGGCTTCGTTCGACATCGTCCCAGACGACATCGACCCGTCGGTGCAAATCCGGGTTTCCGACGACGCGGACGTCGAACGCCGGGTTGGAGCCGTCGGTTTCGATCGAGCGACCCGAGAGCCTCGCCCCGCAGCCGGCACACCTCAACAGGAAGCGGTCCGGTCGTCCATCGATCGGGGCACCGCAGCCCGGGCACGGGAAGCTCACGGGCGCAGTATAGCGATGCGGTGGCCCGGCTTCCTCGT
>CAXMOH010000077.1:0-4672 GCA_964194855.1 uncultured Hyphomicrobium sp. | reverse complement strand
TGCTCGGTCGCGACGCCCTTGAGACCGTGGGCCCCGAAGGCCCCGAGGCCCACGCCCACGAGGCCCCACAGCGCTCCCGTCATCGTCCAGTTCATCGGCGATCTCCTCTCCCGATGTCGTCCGCCTCCGCCCCGAGGCGGCGTCCTGGCGCGGTGCCCGTGATGGACGGGCTTTCCCACGGGGCTCTGTCGTCTTCTCGATTCTCGAAGTCGATGACGAGGCTCTGACCAGAAGAGCTACGGGCGGCTGTCCGCCGTCGCTCGGCGAGGGCCGCGGCATTCCGGCTCCACCACTCCCGCGCCGCCTCCTCGGTCCAGTCTCCGAAGCTCTGGCAATCCCGCAGCCGGCGGCGCAGCTTGCTCGCGCTGTCCGGGCGGTCCTTGGGCTTCTTGGAGAGGCAGGACAGCAGGAGTGCCTCGAGGTCCGAGGGCACGGCCCCACGCCCGCGCTCCGAGGGCGGTACGGGCTGGGAGTGAAGAAGGTGGCCACAGACCTCCACGACCGACTTGCCGGCGAACACGTCGGCGCCCACGAGCAGGTAGTAACCCACCGCACCCACCGCATAGAGGTCGCTGCGGGCGTCCAGGGTCTCCGGGGAGGTGATGGCCTCGGGGGCCATGTAGAGCGGCGTCCCGGTGAGCGTTCCCGCGCTCGTGAGCGACGCGTCGTCGTCGCGGTCCACCTCCTTCACGAGCCCGAAGTCCACGACCTTCGCCACGTCCGGGACACCGGCCAGCTCGCAGAGCAGGACGTTCGCAGGCTTGATGTCGCGGTGGATCAGTCCGATGCCGTGCGCCTCGACGAGCGACGCCGCCACCTGCTCGAGCACGTGGAGCACCCGTCTGGCCGGCAGGGGCCCACCGACATCCACGACCTCCCGCAGGTTCGCACCTTCGAGCAGTTCCATCGCGTAATAGAAGACGCCGTCGGGAGTGCGCCCGTAATCGTAGACGGTCACGGTGTTGGGGTGCGCGAGGCGCGCGGTCAACCGCACCTCGCGCTCGAATCGGGCGATGGTGTTCTCGCCGCTCTTGTCCGCGGGGAGGAGCTTCACCGCCGTGGGTCGGCGGAGCATGGCGTGGTGGGCCCGGTACACCACCCCCATCCCTCCCTCGCCCAGCTTCTCCTCGAGCACATACTGCCCGAGCTGTCGGGCCGCCCGCACGTCCCGGCGCAGCCCGTAGAGGTCCCGCGACGTGACCGTGCACAGCGCCACGGTCAGCGTCCACCAGACCGCCGACTCCACGGTCGAGGCGAGAGGAAGAGAAAAGGGCACGAACGGCTGGAGGACCGAGAACTCCTCACGCTGGAGCCCGACGTAGTTCAAGCCGACCACGGGAATGCCCACGAGCGCGGTCAGGACCAGCGTACGAGCGGCCGTGCTGGGAACGAACACCGCCCGGGCCATCATCCCGAAGTTCATGGCAAGGAGCACGATCAGGTCGGGTCGCAGCACCATCAGGGGAAGCTGTGCGCCCATGAGCCCGTACGAGACGGCGCTGCCGAACAGACCAGCCGTCTCCACCGTCTGCACGAAGCGCCGCGAGCGAGGACGCCCGCGGCACAGCAGCCAGACCGCGATCAGGAATGCTGCCCCCAGGAAGTGAAAGACCATGTCGGGATCGAGGAGCCCCGCGCGCTTTCCCCATGCGAGATACAAGGTCGCGTTGAAGAGCCAGAAGACCAGACCGCCCAGTCCCGCGCACTTCCCGAACTGCGCCACCCGATGCTGCAGGAAACGCAGGCTTTCGGTGCCGGGATCGGACTCGGCTGGGTCGCTCATGCTCGCGCGTGTCATCTGGACGCCCGGACCCACTCGCCGCGGGACGGACACGAGCGTGCCGGTCTGAAGACGAAGAGAGGTCATCCTACACCCCCGGGGTTGCCGTCTGGGTGCGACTTCGTCTCGACCGGTGTCCCGGGCGCGGCGGAGGCTCGAGGCAGGGTCGGGGCGCAGGCGAGTACAATCGGCCCGGCCCGGTCCCGGGCCGACAGCGATTGGAAGGAGAGCGGCATGTTCATCGTTCACGTCTACGCTCTGGTCAAGCACGAACACGTCGACGCTTTTCGAGAGGCGAGCCTCGAGAACGCCAGGGAGAGCCTGAAGGAGCCTGGCGTCGCGCGCTTCGACCTGGTTCAGGAGATCGACGACCCCACGAGCTTCGCGTTGCTCGAGGTCTATCGCACCGAAGAGGACCTGGCGAAACACAAGGAGACGGCCCACTACGCGAAGTGGCAGGACAGGGTCGATTCGATGCTCGTACGGCCGCGGGCGCGGACGAGATACCGCAACCTCGCCCCCGACGACCCGGGCTGGGAGACGCCGGGGGCCTGAGCCATGTCGTTCGAGTTCGCCACGGCGACGCGCATCGTCTTCGGACGCGGAGCGATCGCCGACCTGGCGCCGAGCGTGGCCTCGCTGGGCCAGCGTGCTCTCGTGGTGACGGGGTCGGATCCCGCTCGCACGGGCGTCCTGGATCGGCTGAGGGACCACGGCCTCGGGGTCACGCCGTTCCGCATCACCGCCGAGCCCACGACGGGCGTCGCGAACGAAGGGGTGGGTCGTGCGCGCGCCGCGGACTGTGACGTTGTGGTCGGCGTCGGCGGTGGCTCGGTTCTCGACGGGGCCAAGGCCATCGCCGCGCTCCTCACGAACGGTGGCGATCCCCTCGACTACCTCGAGGTGATCGGGGCCGGCCGCAAGATCGAGGAGCCGTCGGCACCCTTCGTGGCGGTCCCCACCACTTCCGGGACCGGATCCGAGGTGACGCGCAATGCCGTGCTGGCCTCCCCCGAGCATCGGCTCAAGGTCAGCCTGCGCAGCGCCTTCATGCTCCCGAGGCTCGCGCTCCTGGACCCGGAGCTGACCCTCGGAGTCCCGCCCGAGGTGACGGCGAGCACGGGCCTGGATGCGCTGACGCAGGTCCTCGAACCGTTCGTCTCCGGCCGGGCGAACCCGCTGACGGATGCGCTGTGCCGAGACGGGTTGTCCCGGGCGGCCCGCTCGCTCCGCCGGGCCTACAAAGACGGGCAGGACATCGACGCCCGGGAGGACATGGCTCTCGCGAGCCTCTACGGAGGCATGGCGCTGGCGAACGCAGGGCTCGGCGCCGTGCACGGGTTCGCCGGGCCCCTGGGAGGGATGCTCGGTGCGCCCCACGGTGCGCTCTGCGCCCGGCTCCTGCCGTTCGTGATTCGAGCCAACGTCCGTGCCCTGCACGAACGAAGCCCCGCCAGCCCCTCACGAGGCCGCTACGCGGAGGTCGCCCGGATTCTGACCGGTCGCGGCGATGCCACCGCCGAAGACGGTGCCGACTGGGTCGAGGAGCTGGGCGCGGCCCTGTCGGTGCCCGGCTTGTCGGAGCACGGGCTGTCATCGGCCGATCTGTCCGCGGCTGTTCCCAGGGCCAGGAAGGCCAGCAGCATGCGCGGCAACCCCATCGACCTCACCGATGAGGAGTTGCACCAGATCCTCGAAGAGGCGCTCTGAGGGAGGGCGTGGGCCCGATGGTGCGGCGCCGGACGGCCGGGTAAGATGCCGCGGAGGCAGCCAAGCGTGAATCCCGACCTGAATGCCCGATTCGAGCGACTGGAGGCGACCCGCGCCAGCGTCGGCGCCCGACTGGGCGGCCGCGATCGGGCCGTCCTCAACCAGCCGCGTGACGACGGGGGCTGGTCGGTCCTCCAGGTGGTGCACCACGTGATCACGGCCGAGGCAGGGACGCTCCGCTACACCTCCAAGAAGATGTTGGGCGGGACGAAGCTGCCCCGGGCCGGCCTCACCAGCAAGCTGAGGCTGCTCGCGCTCAAGGGCGCGTTGGTGTCCCCCTTGCGGTTCCGTGCTCCGGCGATAACGGCCGACGTCCCGAACGAGGCGGACCCGGCCGAGGTGCTCGCCCTCTGGCAGGAGACGCGACAGGGCTGGCGCCAGCTCCTCGAGGGGTTTCCGGAGGAGCTCCTGGACCGGATGGTCTTCCGCCACACTCTGGTGGGCTTGATGGGGCTTCGGGACACCCTCGCCTTCCTGCAGACCCACCTGGACCACCACGTGCGCCAGGTCGACCGACAGCTAGGCTAGAGCCAAGAACAGGGAGAGCTCGAATGGACAAGACACCCCGACGCGTCGTTCCAGCGGCCATGGCGGTTCTGTGCGCTCTCGCCACATCGTTCGCGTGCACTCCCGCGGCGCCACCCGACCCGGAGCCCAAGAGCCCACCCAACATCGTCTATATCCTGGCCGACGATCTGGGCTACGGGGAGCTGGGGGTCTATGGACAGGAGCTGATCGAGACCCCCCATATCGATCAGCTGGCGCAGTCCGGGCTGCTTTTCACCCAGCACTATTCCGGCTCTCCGGTCTGTGCCCCGTCGCGAGGTGTCATCATGACCGGCCTCCACACGGGGCACGCCTACATCCGTAGCAACGACGAATGGGCCGACCGCGGAGACGTCTGGGACTTCGAGAAGATGGCCGAGGACCCCAACCTGGAGGGGCAGCGGCCTCTGCCTGCTGGCACCCAGACGCTCGGGCGCGTGCTCCAGGACGCCGGGTACGACACCGGGTTCGTCGGGAAGTGGGGCCTCGGGGGGCCCCTGACCGAGGGCATCCCCAACGAGCAGGGCTTCGACTTCTTCTTCGGCTACAACTGCCAGCGTCAGGCCCACACGTACT
>CAXMOH010000076.1:0-5707 GCA_964194855.1 uncultured Hyphomicrobium sp. | reverse complement strand
ACGACGACGCTGGTGTCGACGGCGATCAGCGCCGACTCCTGTCCATTGTTTCCCTCACCACGGCGTCCGTCAGCGCGGGCAGTTCCTTCCCGGGAACCGCCACGGGTCCACTTCCGCGCTGCATGAGGGACATGGGTGTCGGGGCCGGTTCGATCTCGATGCGCCCGTCTCTCTCCCGGATCTCGATGGCCTCACCCCGGCCGAGACCGACGCTCTCTCTCAGGGGCTTGGGTATCACCACCCGTCCGGCAGAATCGATGGTAGATCGCATGGCATTATTCTACCATAGCCGATGCCAACGCCGACCTCCCGAGGCTGGAGTCGTCGTCAGCTTCGTCGCAGCAGACCCGCGCTGTGTCAGGAGAGGGCGCCTCGACCCCTGCTGGACCGGGATGGCCCACAAAGTAGGTCTCGAGTCCGGGTCTCCGTCGAGCCCTAGGCCCGCCGGACCTTCAGCTCGATTCGCTGCACGGGTGACGCCGCGAGCCACGCCGGGTCCGTGCCCAGGACCTTGCCGGTCCCGGGGTCGATCTGGCCGAAGGTGAGGACGCCGGTCGGGCAGCTCTGGACGCAGGCCGAGCAGCGCACGCACTCCGGGTCCTCCATGGGCAGGCCCTTGTTGGCGAAGCTCATGACGTCGATGCCCTGGTGGCAGACGCTGGTGCAGACGTTGCACGAGATGCACTTCTTCTTTTCGGCGAGGATGCGGAACCGCGAGAAGCGCGAGTAGACGTGCATCAGGGCCGCGAGGGGACAGGCGAAGCGGCACCACATTCGCCCCGAGTACCAGAAGTAGAGGCCGTAGCCCAGGATTCCGGCCAGGAAGAGATCGACGAACCAGGCGTAGCCCGAGAAGCCGAGGGTGAAGAGGCGGGCCGGAGCGGAGCCCGGCCAGATCCAGCCGGCGATCCGCAGGAGCATGAGGACGCTCACGACGGCCAGGATGAGCTGCCCCAGGATGTTGACGCGGTTCCAGAACGGGCCGTGGGGCATCTTGTGGCGCTGCGCGTCGCCCAGAGTCTCCGCCAGCGCCCCACACGAGCAGATCCATCCGCAATAGGAGCCCTTGCCCCAGAAGTAGATGAGCGCCGGGATGAGGACGAACGTCTGGAGCACCCCGATCACGAGCCAGCCCCACAGCGGCTGGGCGGTGAACCAGTTGTAGACGTTGAGCGGCCAGGCCAGGATCAGGCCGTAGGCCCGCCAGTACTCCCGACCGTGGCCATAGCTCACGGCGGGGAAGAGCGAGTCCGCGATCTGGCCCGCCCACCCGCCGTCGAGCCAGCCGTTGTGGCCCAGCAGCGGCAGGATGATTACCGGCAGCAGGAAGAGCGGCAGCCACTGGACGGCGGTCAGTGTGATCGTCTGGACCTTGACGTAGGGTGTTCTCTTCTGCCGGATGCGGCGGATACCGAAAACGAGGATCAGCAGCGAGTAGGCCAGCGTGTAATAGAAGGACGGCCCCGAGGCGGAGATCCTGAGGGTGCCGAGGAGCGTCGCGGGATCCTGGAGCGCCGCGCCGAGACTCCCCCCCCCCGCCGCCAGCGCCGCCCACCACTCGGTGGGCTGCGGATTCAGCCAGTCGGGGAGCTTCCCGAAGAAGGGGATCGCCTTGCTCCCCTTCCAGTGGAAGAGCCAGGTGCTGAAGAGGAGGAATGTGGTGAGCGCGGCCCAGCCAGCGGCGCTAATCTCGCCGGTGATGGGGACCCCCGACCTGCGAAAGAAGCCCAGGGGTGCCTCGCGGCCGATCATCGAGAAGACCGCATCGTTCGGGAGAGTCTGTGTCTGGCCCTCCGCGTCTGCGACCAGAACCTCCGTCTCGCGGATCTCCTTGAGCTTGCTGCCGAGCAGCATCCGGATGGAGCCCGCCTTGCGGTGCTCTCCCAGGAAGCCTCCCGCGGCGGCGTTGACCCGCTCGGAGGACGGCTCCTCGATCGCCACCTCCGCCATCGGGTCGGCGGCCAGGGCCTCCAGCTTGGCGACGTTCTCGGGCTTGGGACGGCTCAGCTCGGGCTTGCGGTAGGAGAGGGTGACGTGGGTGCCGCAGGCGCCCAGGGCGATGGCGGTCTCGAGGGCGGAGTCGCCCCCTCCGACGACGAGGGCGTTCTGCCCGCAGAAGTCCTTGGGATCGTGAAGTCGGTTGTAGACCTTGTCCAGGTCCTCGCCGGGGACACCCAGCTTGCGGAAGTTCCCGGAGCGGCCGATGCCCACGATCACGCGATGGGCGCGGAGCGGCTCGGCTCCCGCCACCGCCACCTCGAGGAGGCCGCCTCTTCGGGAGACCTGCTCGGCCCGAGCCGGCCGCGGCGCGATGCCCGCCCCGAGCGTCCTTTCCTCGAGCTCGTCGAGCAGTCCTTCCTTGAACGCCGAGCGCTCGGTGAACTGCAGCTCTCCGGCCGGCGTCATGTCGGTGGGATAGGTGAAGATCGGTTTTCCCTTCGGGAAGTTCACGAGGGTCGAGAAGGGTTCCGACGCCTCGAGGAGCTCGAAGCGGAGGCCTCTCTTGCGAGCCTCGAGGGCCGCGGCCATGCCGGAGACGCCCGCCCCCACCACCACGAGATCCAGGACGTCGTCGTGCTGCGTCCGCTTCCCGAACCCGGGATCCGCGGCGATCGTCTGCACCGCCCGCGCCCCGCTGTCCGAGGAGAACTTGAGGAGCGGGACCCCGGTGAGATCCCCGACGACGTAGAGCCCGGGGACGCTGGTGGATCCGTCCGGGCGGACCTCGGGCAGCCTCTCGACGGTCCCGGCCGGCCACTGAAGGTGCAGCCAGCGCAGGTAGCGTCGAAGGGGCCTTTGGACTCCCATGTCTGGTCTCCGATTGAGCGGCGAGGGGCTGCACCATGTTCCCTCGGCGCTCACGGGGTCCGCAAGTGGGGGCCCCTGTCCCTGCGGCGCGGGAGGCGTCCTCCACATTCGAGCCGGGTGTCCCGGGAAGCTGGCTCGACGCGGGGACGTTTCCCATTCTAAGATCATGTTTTCCTGCACGATCCGCGCGATCCCCTGCCTCATGAGACCCCGCGTGGAGTGCCCTGAGAGACCGACCGGATGAACTATCTCGAGACCACGAAGGATTTCTACAAAGAAGCGGCGCTCGAGCCCGACAAGGGCCTTTGCTGCACTACGAGCCCCGTCTGGGCCCTCCCGGAGCTCTCCGTGCCCACCCGCATGCTGGACATGAACTACGGCTGTGGCACAACCGTGCACCCGAGGGACCTGGTCAACCAGCCGAGCGTGCTCTACCTCGGCATCGGGGGGGGTCTGGAGCTGCTGCAGTTCGCCTACTTCTGCCGGCGTCCGGGCGGAGTCGTCGGCATCGAGCCCGTGGCGGAGATGCGCGAGGCGGCCCGGAAGAACCTGGCCGAGGCGGCCCGGAAGAACCCGTGGTTCCGCGAGGAGTTCATCGAGATCCGCGAGGGCGATGCCCTCGACATCGCGGTCGAGGATGAGAAGGTGGGTGTGGCCGCCCAGAATTGCCTCTTCAACATCTTCGAGGCCGACGAGCTCGAGCGGGCGCTGGCCGAGACCTACCGCGTGCTGCGTCCGCACGGTCGCTTCGTCCTGAGCGACCCCGTCGCTCCCCACGCGCTGCCCGCGCACCTGACGAATGACGCCAGGCTCAGGGCCATGTGCCTCTCCGGCGCCATCACCTACGACAGCTACGTCGACCGCCTCGTGGCCGCCGGCTTCGGGACGCTCGAGGTGCGCGCCCGCCGCCCCTACCGCGTTCTCGATCCCCGTCGCTACGGTGTCGAGCGCCCGGTCATCCTCGAGAGCGTGGAGGTGGCGGCGATCAAAGACCCCATCCCCGACGACGGCCCCTGCGTCTTCACCGGCCGCGCCGCCATCTACGTCGGGGAGGACGAGCAGCTCGACGACGGCGCCGGCCACGTGATGGCCCGCGACCAGCCGCTCGCGGTCTGCGACAAGACGGCGAGCCAGCTCGAGGCACTCGGACGAGACGACCTCTTCGTCACCCCGTCAACGTGGTTCTACGACGGCGGCGGGTGCTGCTGAGGCGGTAGCGTCTCTACTCGTCCCGTTGCGGCCGCGGACTCTCGTCGCCGCGTGTGCGTGTCGTGGCGGCCAGCTGGTCGCGTAGCCCACGAAGGTCGTCGAGGCGCCGTCCCAGCGACTCGAGTCGCCGGTCGAAAGACTCGAGCACGAGCTCCGACCGTGTGGTGGCCAGGGCGGAGGCGACCCGGCTCCGCGCGTCCACGAGGGGCTGGACGCGCTGCGCGTATCGGACGAGAGCGCCCGCCAGCTCGCGCAGCTCGGCGTGCAGGCTCTCGACCGGGGCAAGGTGAGCGTTCAAGAGCTGGACGAGAGCGGCGTTGAACTCCGACTGCCGCTCGAGCGCCGGGGCCACGGCGTCCCATGCTCGTTGCCGGAGCGCGCCCCCGAGCCCGCCGCCCGCCGGCCGCTCCGGGGCTGCCCAGAGGGCGTTGAGGCTCTCGAGCCGCTCGCGGACCTCCGGGGACGTCTCCGCCGGGAGGGCAAACCCGGCGAGCCGGTCGAGGGCCGCGAGCACCTCGGCGTACGCGGCCTCCTCCTCGTCCAGGCGTGCTCGAAGCGCCAGGAGTGCGGGCGACTCGTCTTCAGGCGACATCGCTTCAGCCTACCCTACGTTCGAAAAAGAAGCTGCTCTGCGTTCTTGCGCCGCACCGCTCAACGGCGCGCGATCAGCGCGTAGTCGAGGGGAGCGTAGAGCAGGGCATTCAATCGTTCGACGTTCTCGTTCAGGACCTGGACGGCCGGGGGCGCAAGACCAGCGGATCCCGGCATGAACCGCAGACGCACGTCTTCGGACACCGGGTTGCGCATCTCGATCCGAACGTCGCTGAAGCCGGCGGCGGCTGCCAGGAATCGCAATGTGTCCGGATGGAGCGGTCGCTCGTGAGTCAGGTCGCGGATGAAGACGTCGTGGAAGGCCAGGGCAGAGGCCACGTTCGGGGTCTCGAGGACGAGAAGGCCCCCGCTGCGCAGAGTGCGATGCGCCTCGGCCAGCAGTGCCGTGAGGACGGGAGGAGGCAGGTGCTCCGCGACCTGGGCTGCGAAGACGCCGCCGAGCGAGCTCGCCTCGCGCTCCTGCAGGAAGGCCACGAGATCTCCCTGGACGGCATCGAGGCCTTTGTCCCGGCACTCCTGGACGACGTTGGCGTTGCCCTCTACACCGCAGGCCTCGATTCCCTCGTCCCGCAGCAGCTCGAGAAACTCGCCACGCCCACACCCGAGGTCGACCACAGGCGCCAGTCCCCGAAACAGAGCCACATCGTCCTGCTGGCGACGGCGGATCTCCTCCCGGCTGCCGCGGAAGCGGTTCTCGAAGGCGGTGTAGGCCGAGTCGTCCGCGGCCCGGGTCGCGGCCCGGGCCACCTCGGGTGGGGGCGCTCCGGCCTCCAGGCCGCGCCGCACCGCGCGCACCTCCTCCGAAAGGGCCTCGATCCGGTCGCGCACCGCGGCCAGGCCTTCGAGGCGTTGCCCCATCGCCTCCAGTCTCTCGGCGAAGACCTCGAGGACCTGGTCGGCCTGGGTGGGCGTCCGCGCCACCCGCATGTGGTCGCGAGCGTCCGTGAAGGGCTCGACCCGCTGCGCGTAGCGGACGAGCGCTCCGGCCATCTCACGGAGCCGGGCATCGTGCCGGGCCGAATGCTCCAGCTGGGCGTTCAGGAGGCGGACCAGCACCTCGTTGAAGCGTCCCTGTCGT
>CAXMOH010000075.1:0-7819 GCA_964194855.1 uncultured Hyphomicrobium sp. | reverse complement strand
GCGTCGAGGAGAACGAGGTCGTCGACCGTCACGTCGTCCCCGATGCGGATCTTGGACGGGTGGCGCAGGACCACGCCTTGTCCGAAGACGACGTTGCGACCCACGGACCCGAGGAGCCAGGGGTACATGATCTTCCGGAGGAGAAGGCCCAGCGCCCCCGGGACCCACGAGGACACGAGCATCACCAGCTCGTAGAGGAAGAGCCGCCCCAGGCTCCGGCTGCCGATCACCAGATCCTGGTACTTGCGGAGGGCCGAGCGTTCCGCACCCATGGCGTCCTGGATGCCGATCTGCTGCCTTTCGGTCGTGCCCTCGCTCTCCATCGGCCCAGCGCAGCCGTCTTTGCGACGCCGCGGGCGCTACTGTAGCATGCGGTCCCGATCGATGAAGCGCGGTGTCCTCCTCGCGGTCAAGGTGGCGGTGAGCCTTGCCCTCCTCGTCTACCTGTTCGCCACCAGCGACCTGCAGGCGCTGGAGGAGCGGGTCCGCACGGCGGATCTCCTCCTGCTGTCCGCGGCGGTCGGCTGCTACGTGGCCATGCTCGCCCTGGCCACCTGGCGATGGCAGCTCCTCCTCGAGGCCCTGGGCGTCGTCGCCCCGTTGCGCTATCTCACGGCCTCGTACCTGGTCGCGACCTTCTTCAACAACTTCCTTCCGAGCAACATCGGGGGCGACATCGTGCGCGTCCGTGACGGGTCCCGCTTCACGGGATCCACGACGTCCTCCCTCGCCGTCGTCGGCATCGACCGCATCCTGGGACTCGGCGCCCTCTGGGTGATCGGCGCCAGCGCCTTCCTCCTGGCGGGGCCCGAGGTTCGTGAGCTCGCCGGAGCACGAGTGGTCATCCTGGGACTCGGCCTGGTGTTTCTCGCCCTCACGACCATCTTCTTCCGTCCCGGGATCGCCCGGCGCCTGATGGCGCTCTCGCGTCTGAACAGCATCGACTGGATCCGCGGGCGGTTCGAGGAGGCGCAGGTGGCGGTGCACACCTATCGGGCCCAGGTGCGCACCGTGTGGCTGGCCTTTGGCGCCAGCCTGGCGCTGCAGGTACTGGTCGTCTGGTACTTCCTCGCCATCGCCCGGGCCCTGCAAATCCCCCTCGCCGTGTCCGCAGCCTTCCTCATGGTGCCCCTGTGCACGCTGCTCCAGGCAGTGCCGATCTCGTTCAACGGCTGGGGGCTGCGCGAGGGTCTCTTCGCCCTGTACTTCTCCCAGGTCGGGCTTCCACGGGAGAGCGCGCTGGCCTTTTCTCTCACGGGGGCCGGGCTCATCATCCTCCTCTCGCTCTCCGGGGCCGTCGTCTGGATGACGCGGGGCGCGGCGTCGGCCCCCGACGGGGCAGGCTGAGCGCATCATGCCGGTCGGGGTTCTTCACGTGTGCGACAAGTTCGGCGTGCGCGGCTCGAGCATCCACGGCGTCTCGCGGCTGTTCTCGTGGTGGTTCGCCCGCTTCGACGCCTCGCGATTCGACGTGGGCCTCGTGGGGCTCAAGGGCCCCGAGCCCGCCACGCGCTGGCTCGGCGATCAGGGCATCCCGGTCCACCATCTCGGGCGCGGCCGTTTCGACCCGCGGATCCTGACGGACCTCGTGTCTCTCGTCCGCCGCCGGAGCGCCCGCATCCTCCACGTCCACGGGTACGCTGCCGCCGACTTCGGCCGCGTGGCCGCCCGAATGTCCGGGGCGAAGCTGGTCCTCCACGAGCACTTCGCCGACCCGCGCATGCCGGCCTATCAAGCCCTCGCCGACCGCCTCCTCGCCCCTCTCACCGACCGCGCCATCGCGGTGAGCCACTCCACGCGGGACTTCCTCGTGTCGAAGCGCTCGGTCCCGGCGGAGCTCGTCCGCCTCATTTGGAACGGCGCACCTCTCGGAGAGTTCGCCCCCGGGGGTCGCGATCGGGCACTGGCTGCCCGAAGCGAGCTCGGCCTGCCCGAGGAGGCGGTGGTCATCGGAACGATCGGACGGCTGAATGCACAAAAGGGTCACACCCACCTGCTCGACGCCCTGGCACTGCTGCGGACCCGTCTGCCCGACCTTTGGACCCTGATCGTCGGAGACGGAGACCTGATGGACAGCCTGAAGGAGCAGGCCGCGCGGCTGGGGCTCGGCGACCGGGTCGTGTTTGCCGGACACCGGACCGACGTGCCCGACCTCCTGGCGGCCCTCGACGTCTTCTGCATTTCCTCGCTTTACGAGGGAACGCCGCTAGCCCTTTTCGAAGCCATGGCCGCCGGTCGTCCCATCGTCTCCACCGCCGTCGACGGGTGTCGGGAGGTCCTCGAGGACGGGGTGAGCGGGTTGCTCGTTCCCCCGGCCGACGCGGAGGCCCTGGCCGGGGCGCTCGAGCGGGTGGTGACGAATGCCGAGCTGCGAGGGGCTCTGGGCCGGCGGGCCCTCGAGGAGTCCCGACGCTACGACGTCCAGACCTGTGTCGAGCAGATGCAGGCGCTCTACGACCAGCTCCTGGCCGAAGGGGAAAGGTGAAGGGCTTGCGGGGTTTCGTCCGGAGCGCGAAGGAGGCGTGGGAGGTGCCACGGGACCTGCTGCTGCAGCGCTATCCCCCGTTCGTCACCGGGGGCCCCCTGGTCCGGGGAGACGTCCCGGTCTTCGTGCTCCACAGCGCCGAACGCCGGGCGCTCGAGCGCCAGCTTCTCCACCTGTCCGAGAACGGTTACCACACCCTCAGCTCGGAGGAGTACCTCGCCGTCCTGCTGGGCGCGCGTGTGGCTCCCGACCGCGCGGTCGTCCTCACCTTCGATGACGGCCGGGGGTCGCTCTGGGGCGTCGCCCAACCTTTGCTCAGCCGTTTCGGCATGAGAGCCACCGTCTTCCTCGTCCCCGGCCGCATGCGCTCTCGCCCGGGCCCCCACTCCCCCACGTGGGTCGACGTCGATGCGGGGCGAGCGGACCTCTCGGAGCTCCTGGGGCGCGAGGAGGGCGAGGGGGCCCTGCTGTCCTGGGAAGAGGTCGCACAGTTGGCAAAAACGGGGCTCTTCGACTTCCAGAGCCACACCCTGACCCACGGACGGATCCACGTGGGCCCCGAGCTCGTGGGCTTCGCCACTCCCCGGACCCGTCGCGGATACGACGCCTTCGACCAGCCTCTCATCCGCCAGGACGAGCAGGACCTCCTGGGTGAAGACGTCTCCCTCGGGACACCCCTTTTCCGCTCGGCCCCGCGCACCTCGGAGGCCTTGCGTTTCTTCGAGGATCCCGCGATCCGGAGGTCGTGCGTGAACACAGCGGCGCGGGGAGGGGAGGCCTTCTTCGGTCGACCCGACTGGGCGGCGACTCTCCGCGGCGGCCTTGCGGGTCGGCGGGTGCAGGGACGCGTGGAGACGCCGGACGAACGCACCCAGGCCATCCGACACGAGCTGGTCGAATCGAAGCGTCTCATCGAGGAGCACACGGGTCGCCCCGTCTCGAGCGTCTGCTATCCGTGGCACTCCTTCGGCCCCACCGCGTCGAGCCTGGCTCGTGAAGCCGGCTACCGCGCGTCCTTCTGCGGCAAGGTGGAGGGGGTGCCCCTCACCCGGCCCGGCGGAGACCTGCAACGGATCGCGCGGCTCGGCGAGGACTACATCGAGCTGCTCCCGGGGAAGGGGCGGGCCGCGCTCACCTCCGTCCTGCGGCGGAAGTGGGCGCGCCGTTTCGGCGGCGCGTAGTAACATCCCTCCGGAGAGACCTCCTGTGGATGACTTCGATTCGCCGACCGCCGCCCGCCTGGTGCCCGTCCTTCCCCTGAAGGACGTGTCCCTCTTTCCCGGGGCGTCCCTGGCGGTCGTCGTGAGCAAGCCCCATGCCATCGCGGCGGTCCGGATGGCCGAGCGCTGTGAGTTGATGCTCCTGGCCCTCGCGCAGCGCGACCCCGGGGCCACCGATCCGGGTTCCCAGGGGCTGCACCAGATCGGCACCCTCGGGACCATCCGGGAGGCCCTGGCCGTCTCCCCCCTCGAGCTTCGCCTCGAGGTCGACGGCTTCGCCCGGGCGCGCGCCCGCGAGCTCGTGGGACCGAAGCTCATGGTGGCGGAGGCCCAGGTCGTGCCCGAAGGCGACGCGGGGGATGAATGGGGTCCGGCGGTCGAGGCGCTGGCCCGCTATCTCCACGCCCATCCCGATCTGCGGGCCTTCCTCGACGAGCAGCGCCGGCAGGGCGATTCCATGTCCTGGGTCAACCTGGCGTGCCAGCACCTGCCCATCACCGCCACCGCGCGCCAGCGGCTGCTGGAAGCCTCGGCGGTCGACCGCTGCAGGATGATCAGCCGTGGGCTCGATGCCCTGCTTCGGAAAGAGGCGGGGAGCTAACCCTCGAGCAGGATGATCCGGACGAACGATCCGAGCGTGCGGAGATCCGTCTCCGTCTCGGCGCCGTAGCGGGAGGAGAAGCGGAGCCGATAGAGAGAGGTGCCGTAGTAGCCGAGCAGGGCTCGGGGCTGCTCGAGCACGACCTCACCGCTTCGGAGAGGCTGAAGCACGAGCCGGTGACGCTCGCGACCCAGGCGTATGGTCACGATGTCTCCCGCAGGCCCCGCTGTCACGACCAGCCGTACAGCCCGGGGCGGCGTCAGCGCCTGCAGGACCACCTCGGCGTCGTCACCGCCCCTCAGCCAGAAGCCCTCTTCGTCGAACGACGTCTCCTGTCCGAGGGTGCCGTCGTCGAGGAACCAGAGGAAGTAGGACGGCGGGCTGCCCTCCGGGCGTCTCGAGGGATCGCCGCCCGGAGCGTTGTACGGGCGGCGCTTGCGCCAGACGTCGGTGAAGACCGAGAGGTCCCCGAGCATCGTGAGCTCCGCCGGGAGTCGACGGAAAGCCGGGCGGGTGGCGTGGGCGCCCGGAGACAAGGAGTGGCGGACCGGCGACAGCAGGATCGGAGAAATCAAGAGCGCCGTCACCACGGCGGCGACGAGGGCCACCCACGGGCCGCGGCCCCGGGGCAGCAGGATGAGCCCCAGCGGCACGAGGTTCACGAAGTAGCGGTTGCCGATGGTGCCCGCGCCGCCGTACCAGTTGTCGGGGATGAGGAGGACGTAGGCCAGCGCCGAGGCCACGAGTGCAAGGAGCGCCAGTGAGCCGGCGCGCTCCCGGGGTCCGACGACGAGGAAGGCCAGCACGGCGAGGACGACACCCGGGAAATAGGCCAGCGCCCCGCCGAAGCGTCCGACCCAGAAATAGCCGAGGTTGAGGAGGAAGGACCGCCGGAGCTCTTCCGCGGGGCGGGGCGGGGCCACGCGCGCCGTGTCCTCGTCGTCGTCGCGGCCCTCGACCAGGGGTCCCAGGTGATCGGTCGTCATCCAGACACCGGCCGAGTCGAAGGTGACGCCGGGATCGAAGGGGTAGCGGTCGTAGAAGGTCTTGCGCTCGCCGCCCTGGTAGTTGAGCTCTCCGGTGGCCAGCCACGTCGCCCCGAAACCCGCCGCCATCACCGCCACCACCAGTGCTCCCCTCCTCGCGGCCTCGCGGGCCCGACGCACCCAGGCCTCCGCCCCGAAGAGAGCCTCGAGGATCAGGGGCAGGGCGAGGAGTGCGTTGGTGGGCTTCGAATACGACGCCAGGCCGATCAGTACGGCGGCGAGGGTTGCACGCCCGCCGCGCCAGGCGACGAGACCCGCGGTGATCAGACCCAGGTTGAGGATCTCGGGCGTGAGCCAGAGCAAGTAAACGGGCACGACTCCCAGCACGAAGACGGCGACGACGGCGGCCACGGCCGCCCCGGGGCCCGAGACGCGGCGCCTGAGTGCGTAGCCGAGGACGAGCGCTCCGGCCAGGATCAGCGCGTTCAGCAGCAGCAGGCCGCGGTCGGTTCCAAACAGACGCACGAACGGCGCTCCCACCAGCGGATAGAGGAGGGCCTTCCCGAAGACGAGGCGAGTGCCTCCGTCCCCGTCGCCGACGCGCTTCAGGAACAGCCCCTGGGGTCCGCCGGGATAGACCGCCTTGACGCGAGCCAGGTCCTCGGACCCGTACTCCAGGTCGAGATCGAACGCGAGGCTCTCGGCCATCGTCCGGTACGTGGCGGCGTCGCTCCAGAAGAGCCCGTCCGAGACGAGCGGCAGCTGGGTCGTCAGAGCCAGCACGAGGCCGAGCCCCGAGAGCACAGCGAGGACGACACGGGCCGCGCGCTCGCTCATGGACGCGCCGGGCCAGAGAAGGGGGAACCCATCTCGAGCCGGATCTCGACGAACGCACTCACCAGGCGGCCGTCGGCCAGGGGCGCCCCCCGGCGAGACCTCAAGCGAAGGACGTGCAGGAAGGTGTCGTAGTAGCGCAGCCCGCGCCCTACGCCCACGCTGACTTCCCGAGTCTGTCCGGGCCCGACGGACAAGCGCTCGGACGACAGACCGCGTCGCACCGACACGACGTCCCCGAGGGGGCCTCCGGTGACTTTCAGGACGATCCGGCGCACCGGTGCGAGGTCGAAGGCCCGCACCACGAGCTCCGCCCGCGAGCCGGCCCTCAGCCAGAACCCGGCCCGCCCGCCGTACTCTTCCTTGCCCCACGTTCCATCGTCCATGAAATAGAGGGCGTAGGCGTCCGGGTCGGCGTGGCGCGACCGGTTGCCCACGAAGCCGAAGGGCTTCTTCTTGCGCCAGCTCTCGGTGAAGATGGAGAGGTCGTTGAGCATCGTGAGCTCCGCCGGCAGCAGCTTGAACGGTCCCCCGGTAGCGTGGTCGCCGGGTCGGCGCGAGTGACGGACTGGTGACACGAACATCGGCAGGAGGAAGACCGCCGCCAGAGCGAAGCCTCCGGCCGCGACCCAGCGCTCACGACCGCGGGGAACCAGGAAGAGAAACGCCGGGAGAACGTTGAGGAAGTATCGGTTCCCCACCGTGCCGCCGCCGCCGTACCAGTTGTCCGGGATGATCCAGATGTAGGCGAAGGCGGACAGCAGGATCGCGACGAGGGCGAGACCGCCGTCCCGCGAGCGCGGCCCGACCAGCACGAAGAGGAGGAGCGCCACCACCGCCGCCCCGAAGTAGCCCAGCATTCCTCCGAAGCGACCGGTCCAGAAATAGCCGAGGTTCCAGAACAACGACTCCCAGATCTCGATGCGGGCGCGGGCGGGACCCGTTCGCTCGCTGGTCCCCTCGTCGTCCTGCTCGGCCACCAGCGGTCCGAGGCTCTCGGTCGTCATCCAGTGTCCCGCGTCGTCGAACGTGGTCCCCTGCTCGTCGAACGGGAAGCGGTCGTAGAAGGTCTTTCGCTCACCTCCCTGATAGTTCCACTCCCCGGTGAGGGCCACGTTCATCGCCAGCAGCGCCAGGATCGAGAGTCCCATGACGCCCCCACGACGCACCGACTCCCCGAGCCCGCCGACGGCGCCCCGCCACCGACCCTCGCGCCACCCGGCGACGAGCGGTTCGAAGCCGAGGGGCGCCGCCATCAGCAGGTTCGGCCACTTGACGTAGCCCGCCAGCCCGAAGAGCACCGCCGAGAGAACGGGCCGGCCCGAGAACCACGCGGACAGACCCGCGGTCACCAGCGCCAGCCCCAGCAGCTCCGGCGTGGGCCAGAAGAGGTAGAGCGGCGTCACCGTCCCGAGGAAGAGGACGACCACCGACAGCAGCGACAGGCCGGCGCCGACGCCGCGCCGGCGGAGCACGCCGTAGCCCAACCAGAGAGCCAGCCCCAGGACTAGGGCGTTCGTCACCAGGAGCCCCCGCGTGCCCATGATCACCGCGAGCGGCGCGGCGACGGCCGGATAGGCGACGCCCTTGGCGTAGAAGAGCCGTCCCTCGTCGGGTCGCACGCGACGCACCCACGGGAAGGATCCCTCCGGGTCGAGCGTCAGGCCGCCGCTGGCCCGCTTGGCGAAGAGCC
>CAXMOH010000074.1:0-3047 GCA_964194855.1 uncultured Hyphomicrobium sp. | reverse complement strand
GGCGAGTGACGAACGAGCTGCGCGGGCACCCGTGAGAGTCGCGCGCCTGCATGGGCCGGGGGACGTCCGGCTCCACGACGAACCCCGGCCGACGCCGGGCCCCGGAGAGGTTCTGGTCCGGGTCGAGGCAGTGGGGCTGTGCGGCTCGGACCTGCACTGGTTCTCCGAGGGCTCCATCGGTGGAGTGCCCCTCACTCGAGCGCTGGTCCCCGGCCACGAGCTCGCCGGCACCACCGAGGACGGCCGTCGCGTGGCGGTGGACCCGGCCATTCCGTGCGAGGAGTGTCCGCTGTGCCTCGAGGGCCACCCGAACCTGTGCCCGACCATCCGCTTCGCGGGGTACGGCGAGGACGACGGAGCGCTCAGCGAGTGGATGGCCTGGCCCGAGCGGTGCGTGTTTCCCCTGCCCGAGGAGCTCTCGGCGATCGACGGCGCCATGCTGGAGCCCCTGGGGGTGGCGCTGCACGCGGTGGATCTGGCGCACCTCCGCCCAGGTGCGACGGTCGGCGTGTTTGGATGCGGTCCCATCGGTCTCCTGGCGGTGCAGGCGGCTCGGCTGGCCGGGGCCGGCAGGGTTTTTGCGACCGATCTTCCGAGCCGACCTCATCGCCTCGAGGCGGCCCGCGCCCTGGGAGCCGAAGCGGTTCCAGCCGACGGCGGCGAGGCTCGAGAGATCCTCGAGAGCACGAAGGGGCTCGGCCTCGACGCGGCCGTGGAGGCGGCAGGAGAGAACGCTGCCGTGGACGCCGCGATCCTGGCGGCGCGGCCCGGGGCTCGGGTCGTGATCGCGGGCATCCCAGCCGAGGATCGGATCTCTTTCCTGGCCTCTCCAGCGCGACGAAAGGGCCTGAGCCTCGTGCTCTCCCGCCGGATGAAGCACACCTATCCTCGCGCCATCGAGCTCGCCGTCGCGGGTCGCGTCGACCTGCGCAGCCTGGTCACCCGCCGCTTTCCTCTCGAGGACGCGGGGGCGGCGTTTGCGTCCGCCGCCACCCGCGACGGCCTCAAGGTGGTCGTCGAGCCCTGATCTTCGATCCCCGGGACGTATGGGCGAGCCAGGACCCGGCTCAGGCGGCGCTGGCCTCCACGCGATTCCGGCCGCGCTCCTTCGCCCGGAAGCACGCCGCGTCGGCGTGGGCGAGAAGCTCGTCGGGATCGACGGGGTAGTCCGCCGTCCCCGTGGTGCCCACGCTCACAGTGACGTGCACCGGAGGAGTGAGGTCGTCTTCGAGGAAGGCGCGCGACGCGACCGCGGAGCGGATTCGCTCCGCCAGCCTGGGGGCGTCGGCGGCCGCAGTGTGCCCGAGGAGGATGACGAACTCTTCCCCTCCCCACCGGAACAGCAGGTCCGTCTCGCGCACGGTGCCCTGCAGCCGTGCGGCGAGCTGCTGCAGGACCTGATCGCCGAACTCGTGGCCGAACCGATCGTTGATGCGCTTGAAATGGTCGATGTCGAGGAACACGAGGGACAGGCCCTGGCCCAGGCGACGGGCACGCTCGGCCTCGCGAGGGAACAGCTCGTAGAAGGCCCGCCTGTTGAAACACCCCGTCAGGCTCTCCCGGCGCGACAGGCTGCGTTGACGTTCGCCCATGCGTCCGAGGACGGTCGAGAAGATCCCCGTGGTCAACGTGAGGACCACCACGAGAAGGCCCAGGAACATCTGCATCTCCTGGAGACGAGGCAGGAGCAGCTCACCGCTTCGGGTCAGGGTTGCGGGATCGAGGTCGAGGCTGTCCTGCAGCATGTAGATGCCGACGAACGTGAGCATCGCGATCAGCGCGAACGTCGTGGCGGCGATGATTGCCGCTCGCGTGTAGGTCACCTCGTAGCGGGGCGGGGTGGCGAACTGGCGGTCGATCCAGGAGCGCACTGTCGGTCCGGTGAAGTACAGAAGAGGCACCACGACGAAGAGCGCTTGCAAGACGTCGCCGATCACCCAGCCGAGCCAGACCTGCCGGCCGTCGGTGAGCGAAAGCCCCTGGGCGCTGTTCCGAATGAGGACGGCCAGCGAGGCGGTGGTCGGGGCGATGATGCTCACCCCGACGAACCGCATCAGGTCCTGCCTCCGCTTCAGGTCCGGGTCGATGTTGAGGGTGACCATCGAGCCCCAGAAGATCAGGACCTCCAGCGCCCCGGCCAGGGCGAAGAGGACCGCCGGGACCGGGTCGAGGCCACTCACCAGGGCCCCGGCAAGGTTGGCGGCGTAGGCCGGAACCAGCCCCCACGTGGGCCCGAGCCACACGGCCGCCAGCAGGCTCAAAATGAAGGGCGGGTAGACCGTGACCGCGAGGTCGAACGAACCAGCCCGGATCGGGAGGCCGCCCCAGCCCCAGACGACCTCCATGATGCCCGTCGCAACGGCGACGGCGGTGATCGTCAAGCCCAGGAGAGCGATGCGACGCATGCCGGCGCTGCGCCGTACCTCGGCGAGCCGGGAGAGGTGCCACCAGGAGGGCCCACGGTATTCGTCGTCGATCGGAGGCAGGCCCCGGGCGATCTGCTCGTTCATCAGAGGGATCCGATACTACGAGCTAAGCTACGTGGCACAAGGCCGTTGCGTCAAGCAGGGGCAGCGCGCGTGGCAGAAGAGCAATAGAATCGACCAATGATGTCCGTCACCTGGGACCTCGTGCACGACGCATTGCGGCTGCGGAAGCCCGCCCGCGTCGAGGAGCCGGTGGCCACGCGGGCTGCGGTGGCGGCCATCCTCCGGGGAACAGAAGAGACTCTCGAGCTTCTCTTCATGCGGCGCGCGGAGCTGGAGGGCGACCCCTGGTCGGGGCACATCTCGTTCCCCGGCGGGCGGGCCGAGCCTGGAGAAGAGAACCCGCTCCAAACGGCCGTCCGCGAGACAGAGGAGGAGACGGGCATCGACCTTGATCGCGACGCCGAGCTGCTCGGCCCTCTGGATGAGATCCGGGCCATGGCCCGGGGGCGTCCGGTCGACCTCAGCATCGCGCCGTTCGTGTTCCGTCTGCTCACTTCGGTGAACGGGACGCCGAATCACGAAGTGGTGAGCCTGCACTGGCTTCCCCTGGCGCGGCTG
>CAXMOH010000073.1:0-4090 GCA_964194855.1 uncultured Hyphomicrobium sp. | reverse complement strand
GAGTTTCGGGTCGGACGGACGAACGAAGAGGCCTCCTTCACACGAATCGACATCCGGGCCGAGGATCCGGCCGCTCTCGAGGCCATCGTCGAGGGGCTGCGCTACATCGGGGCGGTGTCGGAGGCAGGCCCGGGCGACTGCGCCTTCGCGCCTGCCGAGAGGGACGGCATCCTCCCCGACGAGTTCTACTCGACCCCCAACTTCGACACGTGGGTGCGGATCGACGGCACCTGGCAGGCAGTGACCAACCAGAAGATGGACTGCGCGCTCGTCCTGCGCGACGGCGAACCGGTCTGCGTGAAGCAGGGCAAGGTGAAGAAGGGCGAGCCGGTGGCGCTCCGCGGGATCGGGATCCGCGTCCGCCCGCCCGAGCGGAGCCGCGACTACTCGGTCTTCGGCTTCATGGCCAACGACGTCACGGCCGAGGTCAACAAGTCGATCGCCGTGGCGGGCACCGCTCGCGAGATGAAGCGGGTCCGTGAGGCCGGCGAGAAGATCGTGGTGGTGGCCGGTCCCGCCATCGTCCACTCCGGCGGCGACGTTCACCTGGCCCGGCTTGTACGCGAGGGGTGGGTAGACGTGATCCTCACCGGGAACGCGTTTGCGGTGCACGACCTGGAGAAGTCGATCCTGAAGACGAGCCTCGGGGTGTGTCAGATGAGCGGGCGGGCGGTGGAGGGGGGGAGTCGGAACCACCTCTATGCGATCAACGCGGTGAACAGGGCGGGGAGCATCAAGGCGGCGGTGGAGACCGGGGTGGTCAGCTCCGGGGTGATGTACGAGGCGGTGATGAGGGGGACGCCCTTCGTGCTCGCAGGGTCGATCCGGGACGACGGGCCGCTGACGGACACGATCACCGACATCGTGGTGGCTCAGGGGGCTTACGTGGAGGCGCTGGAAGGGGCGGGGGTTTGTCTGATGCTGGCTTCGGCGCTGCACTCGATTGCGGTGGGGAACCTGCTTCCGGCCAGCGTGCGAACGGTGTGTGTGGATATGACGGAGTCGGTGCCGGTGAAGCTTTCGAACCGGGGGACGATGCAGGCGATTGGGCTGGTGACGGATGTGGGGTTTTTTCTCGAGGCGCTAGCGGCGGAGTTTTAGGGGGGGCGAGGGCTGCGTCGAGGGTGAGGAGACGGGGGCTGCTGGTGGTATCGGGAGATCCTTCGTCGCGCGTCCCAGGGAGAGCTCCTCAGGATGACCGGGGCAGTTCCACGATGACGCCGGTCACTTCTCTTCCATGAAGGGGTAGCGGTAGTCGTGGGGGGGGTTGAAGGTCTCCTTCACGGTCCGGGCGCTGACCCAGCGGGTGAGGTTGAGCTTGGAGCCGGCCTTGTCGTTGGTGCCTGAGCCTCGAGCGCCGCCGAAGGGTTGCTGGCCGACGACAGCGGCTGTGGGCTTGTCGTTGAAGTAGAAGTTGCCGGCGGCATTGCGGAGGGCCTGGGCGGCCTGGCGTAGACCTTCGCGGTCCTGGGAGAAGACGGCGCCGGTGAGGCCGTAGGGGGACGTCTCGTCGACCACCTTCAGGGTCTCTTCCCACTTGGCGTCTTCGTAGACGTAGGCGGTGACGACGGGGCCGAAGATCTCTTCGCAGAGGAGGCGGTAGTCGGGCTCGCTGGCTTCCACGAGGGTGGGCTCGATGTAGTAGCCCGTCTTGTCGTCGGCGCCTCCGCCGGCCAGGATCTTCGCGTTCTTCTTGGCGTCGTCCAGGTAGGCGGAGATGCCGTCGAAGGCCTTCTTGTCGATCACCGCGCACATGAAGTTCTGGAAATCCCGCGGATCGCCCATCTTGATGTCCTGGATCATGGCCACGATGCGGTCCCGCACGTCGTCCCAGATGGATCGGGGGACATAGATGCGGCTTGCGGCGGAGCACTTCTGGCCCTGGTACTCGAAGGCCCCGCGGATGACGGCGACAGCCAGGGCCTGGGGGTCCGCCGAGGGGTGGGCCACGATGAAGTTCTTGCCGCCGGTCTCGCCCACGATCCTTGGATAAGATCGGTACCGGGACATGTCGCCGCCGATGGTCTCCCACATGGAGTTGAAGACCGCGGTGGAGCCGGTGAAGTGGACGCCGGTCAGGTCCGGGTGGGTGAGGACCGCCTTGGCCACCTCCGCCCCGGGGCCGGGGACGAAGTTGATGACGCCGGGGGGCAGGCCCGCCGCCTCGAGGAGCCTCATGATGTAGTACGCGCTGGGGATGGCTGCCGACGCGGGCTTCCACACGACGGTGTTGCCCATGAGCGCCGGGGCCGTGGGCAGGTTGCCGGCGATCGAGGCGAAGTTGAAGGGCGTGAGGGCGAAGACGAAGCCCTCGAGGGGGCGGTACTCGACCTGGTTCCAGATGGCCGAGGTCGAGAGGGGCTGCTCGGCGTAGAGATCCTGGGCGAACTGGGCGTTGAATCGCCAGAAGTCGATCAGCTCGCAGGCGGCGTCGATCTCGGACTGGTAGACCGTCTTGGACTGGCCCAGCATGGTCGCGGCGTTGATCGTGTCCCGCCATGTGGTGGCCAGGAGCTCGGCTGCCTTGAGGAAGACAGCGGCCCGATCTTCCCAGGGCCATCGGGCCCATTCGTCCCGGGCTTCGGCCGCCGCTTTGATGGCCTGACGGACGTGATCGCCCGAGGCCTTGTGCCAGTCGGCCAGCACGTGGCGGTGCTCGTGGGGCATGACCGCCTGGGCGACGTCGCCGGTGGTGACGTCCTTTCCGCCGATGACGAGGGGGACCTCGATCCGCTCCTCCTCCATCGTCTCGATTCGGGCCTTGAGCGAGGCCTTCTCCGGCGAGCCCGGTCCGTAGGCCTTGACGGGCTCGTTGATCGGAGGAGGGACCTGCCGCGTTCCGTTGAAGCCGTAGTCGCTGCGCACGAGGATCCTTTCGACGAGAGAGACAGTGCCGATGACGAACGGAGCCCCACTTTCGCGGGCCACAGAGGACGATAGCCGAACCCGTCGGAGAGGGTCAATGGACCCTGGTCACCTCGAATCGCCGGGCTCGGAATGGTCAGGTGATATCCTCGCCTCCTTCAGATGACTCGCCGCGTGCTTGGAACGCTGGCCCTCGTGGTCGGCAGCATTCTCGTCACCCTCGTCGTTCTCGAGGTGGGCTTTCGCCTCTCACGAGTGTCCGTGGGCACGGTGCAGATCAGCCGGGCCACAGTCCAGAAGAGCTCGAACTCCCGCCTGCGGTTCGAGCTGCGCCCGGACTCGAGCGTCCAGGCCGAGGTCGAGTACCGGGTGAACCCGGCGGGGTTCCGAGGCCCGGATGTGCCCATCGAGAAGCCGGACGGGGTGCGGCGCGTGATCGTCCTGGGCGACTCGATCGCTTTTGGCTACTGGGTGGCGGAGGAGGACACCTTTGCCGCCCAGCTCCAGTCGATGCTCGGCGAGGTGGGCGGGGACGGTCCGGTCGAGGTGTTGAGCTTCGGCGTGCCCGGGTACAACCTCGACCAGGAGATCGAGACCCTCCGCTCTCGCGCCCTCGTGTACCAGCCCGACGTGGTCATCGTCGCCTTCTGCCTGAACGACCTCGAGGGGATCTTCTCGTACGAGCTGGGTCTCGTGCAGGACCGGGCGACGCGCCGGAGCACGCTGTTCGGGCGTCTCCGCGAAGGCGTTCTCTCACGCTCGGACTTCTTCGCCTGGGTCGAGTACCGTCTGGCCGAGGCCGAGGCTCGCCGGCGCTTCGTTCGCGCCCGCAATCCTTTTTCCGGGCCGCTCTACGAGCAGGTGGTGAGCGAGCAGAAGAAGGCCTTCCTGGGGAAGTTCGCGGTTCTGCGGGCCATCCTCGCCTCGCACGACATCGAGGGCGTTGTCGTCGCCTTTCCCGTCTTCAACGGCAAGTGGGAGCGCTATCCCCACCACGGGCTGCACCAGGTGGTCCTGGAGGCGGCGGAGGAGTCCGGTCTGCTGGGTGTCAACCTCTTCGACTGCTACAGCGCGTACGGGTTCCGGGACGTCCGCGTGGATGTCGTCCACCCCAACCCGATGGGACACCGCATCGCCGCCCACGCGATCCGCGACGCGCTGTGCGAGAAGCAGATCCTCTGCCCGGGGCCGGTGACCGAAGGATCCTCCTGCCGCGAGTACCGCG
>CAXMOH010000072.1:0-2246 GCA_964194855.1 uncultured Hyphomicrobium sp. | reverse complement strand
CGTCGGCCTTCGAAGCCGCAGGTTGGGGGTTCGAGTCCCTCCGGGCGCGCCAGCTGTCTCCGATGTGTGATATCGCGCACGAGGGCCCAACTGTTCCATTGACGAGGCGGGCCAGCCTGAACTAACCTCCCGGTCGTCTCTGATTGGCGGTCTCGGCCCCCGCGTTCCCTCCTCCAGGCCGAGAGGCGTCGTGCGCAACCGGTCCGGCTGTCGTGCAACGAACAGGGACTGACGAGGACGCGTCTCGCTTCTGGGAGGGAATCGCAACGATGTCGGAGAGGGTCACAGCCCGGATCGTTCCTGCACGCCCCATCACTGTTGCGATTGCCGAGGACGACGGCCGTCCCACCGTTTACGGAGTGCTCGCCAACCTTTCGGACGGCGGCGCCTGCCTCTGGACCAGCGGTTTCCTCCGAGTGGGCATGCACCTCCCTCTGCAGATCAGCTTCGCGCACCCCGCCGAGATGCACGAGGCGACAGGGCTCGTGGTGTGGGGTCAGATGTGCCGTGCGACCTCGGGCGAGACCCGCAAGTACGGGCTCGAGTGGCGGGGCACCGCCGTTCAGTCCAGGGAGCGCTTTCGCGACCTGGCAAGCCGGCCCGTGCCCGCGGAGGAGGCGCGTCCGCGTCCCTCCATCGTCCGCGCTTCCTGAGTGTCGGATCCTCACCATCCACCCCGAAGAGGTCGTGCACCGGACCTGCGGCGTGAGACATCCGTGAGACGATGGGCCGATCCACTCTCCCGGAGGCTGAAACATGATCCAACGCGTCGTCCCCTCTCCTCGCGGCGCTCTGCTCTGCTTGCTGGCCTTCATCGTGATCGGCTGCCTGGCCGACGAAGCACCCGCCAGGGGCACGCCGGCGCGCTCCCGGGACCGTTCTGCCACACGGGCACGAGAGCAGCCGCGCCCTCACGACCGGCGTGTCCCCGTCGACCCGGCGCACCTCGAGGTCGACGACGGCGACACCGTGACGATCCTGTGGACCAAGGGCGACAGGGAGATCGTCCGCATCCTCGGCATCGACACCCCCGAAACCCGCCACGTGGACCACGGCATCCCGTACGCCCAGTCGTGGGGTCCCGAGGCGCGGGCCTTCGCCCAGGGCGCCTTCTCCACCGCGACCCGGGTGGAGCTTCTGCGCTCGGCCACGCTGGATCCCTTCGAGCGGACCCTCGGATACCTGTTCGTCGACGGGCACAACTACTCCGTTCTCGCCGTCGAAGCCCGGCTCGCGCTGGAGAGCGTCTCGCACTTCGGGGACAACGGCCTCCCGAAGGAAGCCGCCGAGGTCCTCGCCGCCGCCGAGAAAGCCGGCCCCATGCCCTTCGAGCCCCCGCACTTCTTCCGGCGGCGGATGGCGACCGTGTCGAAGTGGATGAAGAAGAACGGGGTGTACCCGGAGAAGTAGGAGAATGCCATGGCGCTCGTGACCGACACCGTTGCCGTCTCGACACGGGGGGACGCGCAGATGCTGGACATTACCGAGGAGGTGCAAGCGGTGGTGGGGCGCCACGGCTTCCTCGAAGGCGCCGCCCTCGTGTTCGTCTCGGGCTCCACCGCGGGTCTCACTACGGTCGAGTACGAGCCGGGGCTCCTCGAGGACATTCCAGCTGCGTTCGAGCGACTCGCACCCCGGGACATGCGGTACAAGCACGAGGACACGTGGCACGACGGGAACGGCCACTCCCACGTCCGGGCCAGCCTTCTCGGCCCCTCGCTCACCATCCCTTTTCGCCAGAGCCGTCTTCTCCTCGGCACCTGGCAACAGATCGTGCTCATCGACTTCGACAACCGGCCGCGGAAGCGGGACGTGGTCGTGCAGCTCACGGGTGAGCGCTCCACCGGAGAATGAAGAGACCTCCCAATAGGATCCTGCTCCCCCTGGCCCTGGGCCTGGCGGCGCTCATCCTCTGGGACACCGTCGTCGCCTACCCTTCCGGGTCTTCGTCGTCCTCCTTCACGAGATCTCCCACGGGCTCGCCGCCGTGCTCACGGGGGGCCGCATCGTCTCGATCGGACTCAGTGTCGACGAGGGGGGCGTGTGCGTGACCCAGGGCGGATGGCGCTTCGTGGTCCTGAGCGCGGGCTACCTCGGCAGCCTGCTCTTCGGGGCGCTGTTCCTGCTCCTGGGCACCGACCGACGGCGGGCACCGGGCGTGATCGGCCTGATCGGGCTCTTCACCCTGGGGGTGACACTCGTCTACGTCCGGACCCTCTTCGGCTTCGCCTACGGACTGGCGGCTG
>CAXMOH010000071.1:0-4194 GCA_964194855.1 uncultured Hyphomicrobium sp. | reverse complement strand
GGCGACGGCTGGTCCAACCCGCTGCTGTTCCGGCGGGGAGTGCCTCCGGCGGAGGCCTACTTCGTCGAGCTGTGCTCGCCCTCGGCCGAGTTCGAGTCCCGGTATCAGGCGATCTTCGGCACCGCGACCCAGGGCTGCCGGGCCATTCTCGGCTACGACGCGGTTCAGGTCCTGGTGGCGGGCCTCGAGTCCTTCGGGCCGCTCCCGGACGAAGCCCTTGAACAAGGCGAGGGCGAGGGCGAGGGCGAGGGTCTCGTCGCCACGCGGCTCCGGCTGAGACAAGCCGTAGCTGCCACCGAGATCGACGGTGCGAGCGGTGCCATCCGCTTCGACGCTCACGGCGACCGCCGCCACGGGGTGGCCCTGCGGGCGGTCGAGCACGGCCCTGACGGCCCCATCGCGGTCGCGCGGGGATGGCTGGGCGAGCCATGAGCCGCCTCGTCGAGGCGATCCGTGATCTCAGCCTTCGAGGCAAGGTCACGCTGACCCTCGCCGCGGTCTTCACGGGCAGCGCCGCCGTGCTTCTCCTCGCCCTCGTCCCGATCCTGGGCGAGCAAAGGCAGCGTCTCGTCGAACAGGACCGGCGGCTGCTGACGACGCTGCGCCGCAACCACGAGCGGGCCTTCATCTACGACCTCCTCAGCGAGAACCGGGAGTCGCTGGCCGTCCACCTGCAGGACCTTGCCGGCCAGGAAGGGGTCGTCTGGACGCGGATAGAAACGGATGGGTTCGATCTGGGAGCGACTGCCAGCATCTCGGCGATCCGTCGGCTCCTGGGCGAAGAGGCCCAGCCGTTTCTGGACGAGCCGGGTGTCGTCCTCTTCGTCGATGGGCAGGGGCGAGCCGAGCTGGTGGGCGTCGGCGGACGTCCGCTGCTCGCCGACCTCCGTGTCCCTCGGGAGGCCGCGCGTCCTGCGCAGGGAGCGGAGCCTGGAGACGACGAGTTCCGCGAGACGACGTGGGGTGGGGAGCGGGTGCTGGCGCTCTCGGCCACGCTCTCGGCCGCGGGGCAGCCGTTCGGGAGGCTGCACTTGCTCTACAGCCTGGCTCCTCTCGAGCGCTCCGAGACGCTGACCCGGTCGCTCTTCTACGGAGGCGTCACGCTGACGTTCGTGCTCGTGCTCCTGCTGCTCAACCCGCTGCTCTCCCGGATCGTCCTGACGCCGGTGCGGCGCGTCCACGACGCCATGTCCCGGGCCGCGACCGGGGACCTTCAGGCGCGACTCCCCGTCCACTCCCGCGACGAAGTGGGCAGCATGGCAGAGTCGTTCAACCGCATGGTGGGCGAGCTCGAAGCCGGCCGCCGGGAGATCGAGGGCTACAGCCGCAACCTCGAGGCAATGGTCGAGGCCCGGACGGCGGAGCTCCGCGAGTCACAGGTGAGCCTCCTCACCCTCAAGAACCACCTGGCCACGGTCATCGCCAACGTGGAGACGGGGGTCTTCTCGCTGGACGGCATGGGCCGCATCGAGACGTTCAACGACCGCGCAGGCGAGATCCTCGGTCTTCCCCCTGAGGACGCCCACGGCCGCACTCTCGAGGAGGCTCTCGGCGGCCCGGGAACGGCCAGGCTCAGCGAGATCGTAGCGGCCGTCCGTGACGGCGAGACCGCCCGGCAGGAGGCCCAGGTCCTGTGCCGGCTGCCACAGGGTCGTCGAACGCTGTCCATCGTGGCCTCGGCCCTCTTCGGCGAAGGTCGACGACCGATCGGAACGGTGGTGGTGTGTGAAGACCTCACGCAGATCCTCGCAAGCCAGCGGCTCACCGCGTGGAAGGAGGCCGTCGAGCGGGTGATCCACGAGATCAAGAACCCCCTGACACCAGTGGGGCTGGCCGCGGACACTCTCAAGACGGCCTGGGTGCGGGACCGCGCGCGCTTTGGCGAGCTCTTCCCGTCCGCCATCGAGATGATCCAGAGCTCCGTGCGCGACCTCAAGGCCCTCATCGGGGAGTTCTCGCGCTTCTCCCGCCTGCCGACGATGCGACCCGAGCGGACCGATCCCAACGCGATCGTCCTGGACGCACTCTCGCCGTACTCGCAGGGCTCTCCGAAGGGGCTCGACATCCAGGTCGACCTGGCGCCGGACGCGCCCGCGGTGGAGGCCGACGCAGACCAGATCAAACGTGTTCTCCTCAACGTCATCAACAACGCCCTCGAGGCCATGGGTGGGACCGAAGGGGTGCTGCGGCTGCAGACCCGCCCCGAGGAGGCGGGGGTGGTGATCTGTGTGCAAGATGACGGCCCCGGAGTCGAAGATGTCGAGCGCATCTTCGAGCCCCACTACACCACGAAGGTGAAGGGGACGGGCCTCGGACTGGCCATCGCCCGCCAGATCGTGGCGGAGCACGGCGGCCGCATCCATGCGGAGAGCCTCCCCGGGCGCGGCACGAGCGTGCAGATCTATCTTCCGGCCGCGCCCCCGGAGCGTCCGGAGGGGCCGTCGGCAGCCGACGCCATCAGCTGATCTCGAGCACCGGATAGGCCGGGTCCCACATCGCGGCGAGAACGGCGGCCCCCGGGTCCTTTGGAGCGGCGCGGGCCACCCCGTCGCGCTCCGCCTGGCGGGCCACGGCCTCCGCGACCCGTGCGGCCACCGCGCGCAGATCACGGAGCGGTGGGAACAGGAGGCCCTCGGCGAGATCACCGCTCGAGACGCTTTGGGCGACCGCCTCGGCAGCCGCCAGCAGCATGCCGTCGGTCAGCTCTCGGGCCTCCGTGGCGACGATCCCAAGGCCGAGCCCGGCGAAGATGAGCGCGCTCGGCGCCTGCCCGACGTGCCCGCCCCGGCCCGCTGTGGCCACCAGTGCCCGTCCCCCCGTCCAGGCGGCCATGTCCTCAGGTCTGGCCTCGCCGCTCGCGGCCGTGCCGGACACGCACAGAATCGTCGGTCGCTCCACGTGCCGCGCCATCTCGCCGGCGAGCTCCTCGTTGAAGAGCCCCGGGACGCCGGTGGTGCCAACGATCGCGGTGGGTTGAAGCGCTCGAACGACGGAGACGAGGCTGGCTCCTGGCCCCAGTCCCCGGGCGGCAGCCCGCTCGGCTGGCCACGACAGCTCTCGCAAGGGGCCGGGGGGGGCGTCCACCACGAGCCCATCCGGATCGACGAGAGCGATTGCCGTCTGCAGTGTCTCGCCCTCCACGCCGCCCTCGACGAGGGACTGCCGGGCGAGCCGGGCGATCTCCACCCCGGTGGGCCCCGCGCCGGCGATGATCAGCCGTTGCTCGGCGAGGGCCGTGCCGGTGGCTCTCCTCGCGGTCATGAGCCCCGCGAGCGCCAACGCCGCCTGCCCCTGGATGTCGTCGTTGAAGGACGGCAGCTCCTGGCCGTACTGCTCGAGAAGGCTGGCGGCCACGGGCGGCTCGAAGTCCTCCCACTCGAGGAGAGCCTTCGGAAACCGCAGCTTCACAGCCCGGACGAACTCGTCGACCATGGCGTCGTAGGCCTCTCCCCGCAGCCGCGGCTGCCGCCAGCCGATGTAGAGCTCGTCCTCGACCAGCGCCTTGTTGTCCGTGCCGACGTCGAGGCTGATGGGGAGCGTCTGGGCGGGGTGGATGCCCGCGGCCGCCACGTAGAGGGCCAGCTTCCCCTGGGGCAGTGCCATCCCGCCGGCGCCCTGGTCGCCGAGGCCGAGGATGCGCTCGTTGTCCGTCACGACGACGAGGCGCACGTCCTCGTACGTCGCGTTCGTCAGCACCTCGCTCATCCGCCCGCGGTGCTCCGGGGTGATCCACAGCCCACGAGCCCGGCGAAATATGCGGCTGTAGCGCTGGCTGGCCAGGCCCGCGGTGGGCGTGTAGACGACCGACATGAACTCCTCGAGGTGGTCCACGAGGACGCGATAGAACAGGTGCTCGTTCCGGTCGTGGAGCCCGGCGAGGCCGGTGTAGCGCTCGAGGGGATCGCCCTTCTCCGCGATGCCCGCGTAGGCCCGCTGGGCCTGCTG
The DNA here is from genome assembly GCA_964194855.1 of uncultured Hyphomicrobium sp. Lineage (GTDB taxonomy): Bacteria > Acidobacteriota > Vicinamibacteria > Fen-336 > Fen-336 > JAJDNS01. The sequence goes on along the minus strand of CAXMOH010000071.1, from coordinate 249 downwards.
CTCCAGAGTGGAGACCACGTCCGGCAGGAGTCCCTCGAGCCCGAGGGCCCGCCTCTCCTCCTGCGTGAACGCCGTGGAGCGGTTGTAGATCGGGTGGCTGAGCAGCTGGGGCCCCCGGAGACGCACCTCGACTCTCTCCCGACCGTCCGCTCCCCGCTTCCTTCGGTACGTTTCCATTGCTACCCGCGCCTCCACGCCCTGCGACGACCGCTCACGGGAGCGTCGCTGTCTTGCGAGGGGGTCCTTCGT
>CAXMOH010000070.1:0-3169 GCA_964194855.1 uncultured Hyphomicrobium sp. | reverse complement strand
GTCGCGGGCCCGGGCGAGTGTCTCGCGGCCGGCCTCCGGTGTCGTGCGCACGCGAAGCGTGTCGAAAAAGGGTCCCGATCCGGCGTCGAGGCCCAGGCGCCTCAGTCCCAGCTGAAGGACGCGGGTCAGAGCGTGGACACGCCGAGCGATGGCTCTGAGACCTTCGGGGCCATGGAACACGGCGTACATGCCGGCCATGACCGCCAGAAGGACCTGGGCCGTGCAGATGTTGCTCGTGGCCTTGTCGCGGCGGATGTGCTGCTCACGGGTCTGGAGGGCCAACCGATAGGCGGTGCGACCCTCGGCATCGCGAGAGACCCCCACGAGCCGGCCCGGGATGTGGCGCTTGTAGGCTTCGCTCGTGGCGAAGAACGCGGCGTGAGGCCCTCCATAGCCCAGCGGGACCCCGAAACGCTGGGCCGAGCCCACCGCCACGTCCGCACCCAATTCGCCGGGTGAGCGGAGGAGGGTGAGGGCCAGCAGATCCGTGGCGACGACCAGAAGCGTGCCGGCGTCGTGGACTCTCTGCGCGAGCTGGGGGTGGTCCCGGATCACACCGTCGGTGGCGGGGTACTGGACGAGCACCCCGAAGAGTGAATCCCCGGAGGCGAGGGCCTCCTCGACGGGGCCGACCTGGACGCGGATCCCCCGGGGCTCCGCCTTCGTGCGGACGACGGCGATGGTCTGGGGATGGCAGTCCTCGGCCACGAAGAAAGCGTCCCGTCCTCCGCGACCCGCCACCGCGAGACACAGCGTCATGGCCTCGGCCGCGGCCGTGGCTTCGTCGAGCAGCGAGGCGTTCGCCAGCGGAAGACCGGTGAGGTCCGCGACCATGGTCTGGAAGTTGAGGAGCGCCTCGAGGCGTCCCTGGGCGATCTCGGCCTGGTAGGGCGTGTACTGGGTGTACCATCCCGGGTCTTCGAGAACGTTGCGGAGGATCACCGCGGGCGTGATGCAGTCGTGATAGCCCATCCCGATGAAGGAACGGAAGATCTGATTCTCCGCCGCCTTCTCCCGCAGCTCGGCGAGGGCCTGGGGCTCGGAGAGAGGAGCGGGCAGGTCCAGCTCTTCGCCCAGGCGAATGCCACCGGGGACCGTCTCTTCCACGAGCTCATCGAGAGAGGAGACGCCCAGGGCCTCGAGCATCTCGGCAATCTCGCTCTCCCCCGGGCCGATGTGACGGTGGGGGAAGTCCGCGGGATGCGCGAGCAGGGAGCGCGTCCCCTGGGGCGAAGCTGTGGCGCGATCAGGCAAGGGCATCCTCGATCACCAGGCTCTCTCGAAAGCGTGCCGCGTGTCGACCGACCGACCGGTCCCCGGCCTACTTGGCCTCGCTCTCCACGAGGGCCTGATACTCCTTCGCGTCCATCAGGGCCGCCACCGTGGCCGGGTCGGTGATCCGAACGACCATGATCCAGGCGACACCGTGGGGGTCCTCGTTGATGAGCTCGGGCTTCGACGTGAGCTCGGAGTTGATCTCCACGACCTCACCCGCTACCGGCGAGTACAGCTCCGAGACGGCTTTGACCGATTCGACGGTCCCGAACTGCTCACCAGGCGCCAGCGTCCGTCCGACCTCGGGCAGCTCCAGAAACACGACGTCGCCCAGCTGATTCTGTGCGTAATCGGTGATGCCCACCCGGCCGCGGTCGCCATCCACGGCGACCCACTCGTGGTCCTTGGAATAGCGAAGCTCCTGGGGATACATTGCGGGGTGCTTCCTCAGTCTACCGCGGTCTCTTGTAGAACGGCGTGGGCACCACCCGAGCCGAGACGCGCCGCCCACGGATCTCCACGTCGAAATCCGTGCCCACCGATGCGCGAGCGGAGGGCAGGTAGCACAGGCCGATGTTCTTCTTCAGGAACGGGGCGTAGCTGCCGGAGGTCACCGCCCCCGCCGCCTCGTCACCGAGGAAGACCGGATAGCCGTGGCGGGCAATTCCTCGACCCACCACCTCGAAGCCGACGAGCGAGCTCGGCGCCGCCGAGGCCTTCTGGGCAGCGAGGACCTGTCGGCCCGGGAAGTCGCCCTTGCCGTCGTCCAGCGAGACGATCCAGCCGAGGCCGGCGGCCACCAGCGACGTCGTCTCGTCCATATCGTTTCCATACAACAACATCCGGGCCTCGAGACGAAGCGTGTCCCGCGCCCCGAGGCCCACCGGCACGAGCCCCTTCTCCCCGCCCGAGGCCATGAGCGCCTGCCAGAGCTCCGGGGCCTTCTCCGGAGCGACCAGGAGCTCGAAACCGTCCTCTCCGGTGTAGCCGGTGCGGGCCACGAGCGCGCCGAGGCCACTAACCTCCCCTTCGGAAAACCGGTAGAACCTCAGCTGGCTCAGATCGATCGGCGTCAGGGCCTGGAGTATCGACTCCGAGTGTGGGCCCTGCAGCGCCAGCAGCGCATAGGCCTCGCTGACGTCGCGGAGCTCACAATTGGAGGGGCGCTGTGAGCGAAGCCACTCCAGATCCTTCTCGACGTTCGCCGCGTTGACGATCATCAAGAAACGCTCGGCCGAGCGGCGGTACAGGATCACGTCGTCGATGGGGCAGCCACTCTCATTGGGCAGCGCCGAGTACTGGGCCCGCCCGTCGCTGAGCTTTGCCACGTCGTTTACGGTCACGCGCTGAAGGAAGGCCAGCGCGCCCGGCCCGTCGATCTCGAACTCCCCCATGTGCGACACGTCGAAGAGCCCCGCCGCCGCCCGCACGGCGATGTGCTCCGAGATGAGGCCCGCGTATTCGACGGGCATGTCCCACCCGCCAAACGGGACCATCTTGGCCCCGGTCTCGCGATGGACGGTGTTGAGGGGAGTGCGGCGGAGGTCGACCATGGACGTCGGGCGAAGCTATCACGGCCGTCAGGGGCGGTCAACGAGCGGAGCGCCTTGATTGTGAAGGAGTTGTCGTCTAGCCTGACCCGGCGCGTGAGGCGGTGTCGGCCCTCCCCTGACGCCAGGTCTCGCGCGGCCACCTGCCGGTTGTGAGGTCTTCGGTCGTGAGCGAGCAGACGTATCTCGTCACCTGTTGGAACTGCCTCGGAGAGTTCGATTCCGTCGCCGCTGTCTGGTGCTCGGACGATCCAAAGAATCCGACCAAGCTCTGCCCGTTCTGCCTGCACTGCTTCTGCGACGCGACGGCGGAGTACAAGCAGCAGTTCTGGCGCCACGCGCCC
>CAXMOH010000069.1:0-3243 GCA_964194855.1 uncultured Hyphomicrobium sp. | reverse complement strand
GCTCTCGTCTGGGCCGACGGTGCCGACGCCGTCGCGTTCGCCGGCCTGGCCCTCGCTGGCCTGGCGTGCGGGCCGGTCTTCCCCACGCTCATGGCCACGACCCCGGGCCGCGTACGCGCCCCGCACGTGCCCCACACCGTCGGCCTCCAGGTCGCGGCGGCGGCCCTCGGAGCCGCGCTCCTACCCGCTCTCATGGGCGTGGTGGCCCAGCGCCTCGGGCTCGAGACCCTGGGACCGCAGTTGCTGGGGCTCTCGGTGGGAACGCTCCTCGCGCACGAGCTTCTGCTCCGGTATCACTCGCGGCCCGTCGAGGTCGATAATCAGGGCGGGGGTGCAGCATGAAGGTTTCTCGTAGAGAATTCCTGGGACAATCGGCGTCAGCCGCTGCGGTCGCTGGAACGGCAGGTGGGGCTGTGCCGACCAAGACACTCGAGGATGGACCGCGGGCGGAGGGATTCTCTCCCCTGCCGATCGCCGGCAACACGGACTTCGGCGCCCTGGCCGACTCCGGCCTCTCGGATGAGATGGGCAAAGCGGTCGCCGAAGCGCCCCGAGGCCAACTCGTCTGCTGGGGGCTTCCTTTCGAAGTGGGCCGGCCTGTTCTTCTCAGAAGCGAGGTCGTGACCGAGACGATCGAGCCGGTCAAGACCGAGTGGCTGGTCTTTCTCCACACCACGGATGGCGAAGAGCAGGCGCGGGACGGGCACGGCCTCATCACCTCACGGCGAGGCCAGGGGTTCCTCGGAGAGACCGTGGCCGACTACGTCATCGTCTATGCGGATGGGACAGAAGCTCGGGAACGGATCCGGAGACGGCATCATGTCGGGATGTTCCAGCGCCACTGGGGAGAGAACTGCTTCCAGGCGGTCCCTCACGCCAAGCCCCACGCCCTCCAACCGGTTCATGAAGCCGTCTCTCTGGGCGAAAAGAGCATCGACTGGGGACGGGCGGAGACCCGGGCCAGCACCGCCGATCAGGCGCCCTGGATGAACTGGCTGTGGGCCTGGCAAAACCCCCATCCGGAGAAGGACGTCGTCGGGCTCCGGTTCGAGCCCAGGGCCGGAACGACGGTCATCAGCGGTGTGTCCGGCGGAGCGGCCTCCTCCCTGCCATTGCGCTGGGAGCCGCGGCGCAAGGCCACCCTGAAGCTGCCCGAAGGCACGAAGTTCGACCCGACTCTTCGCGACGACGGGCTCCTGGCCCAGATACAGCTCGACATGGGACAGGTGATCTCCGCCGAGCCGGCGTTGCTCTATCCTCGGGAGAGCTGGGCCGACACCGACAACAACGAGCTTCCCGAGACCTCGGAAGACCAGGTGCTGGTCGAGTACACGGCTCACCCCGACGCCCGCTTCCATTTCGCCCATGGCCCGTCCGTTCCCGTTTCGGACCTCGTCGCCGGAGGGCGCGCCGGTCCGCTGACTGCAGTGCGGTCCGCCACGCAGAAGGTGACCCTTCGGGCCGTCGAACGAGAGACAGGGAAGCCAGTTCCGGTGAAGCTCCACGTGCACGGCGAGTCCGGCGAGTACCTGGCGCCCGTCGATCGACACCGCCGGCCCAACAGCAGCTGGTTCGAAGACTACTGCGCCGAGTTCCAGCACCAGGGAACACACCGCTGCGTCTACATCCCGGGCGAGACGGTCATCAAGCTTCCGCAGGGGACGGTCTACCTCGAGGTCAGCAAGGGGTTCGAGATCAGGCCGGTCCGGAAGATTGTCGAGGTGGGCCCGGACACGACCGAGATCGAGGTCGTGCTCGAGAAGGTGCTTCCGTGGCGGGAGCGCGGCTGGGTCACCGCGGACACACACGTCCACTTCCTGTCGCCCTCGACCGCCGGGCTGGAGGGATCCGCCGAAGGCGTCAACGTGGTCAACCTCCTGGCCAGCCAGTGGGGCGAGCTGATGACCAACGTGGGGGACTTCGACGGGAAGACGACCTTCGGATCCCGGGAGTCGGGCGGTGACGGAGAGTGGCTCGTCCGCGTCGGGACCGAGAACCGACAGCACGTGCTGGGTCACATGTCTCTGCTGGGCTACCGGGGGAACGTCATCGCTCCCATGTGCACCGGCGGGGCCAACGAGGCCGCCATCGGCGATCCGATCGAGGTCCTGCTGATGGAGTGGGCGGAGCAGTGCCGGAAGCAGGGAGGGCTGGTCGTCCTTCCCCACTTTCCCAACCCCAGGTGCGAGAACGCCGCCGACCTGATCACCGGCGCTATCGACGCCATCGAGATGACCTCTTGGGGAAACCTCTACGCCGGGATCGATCCCTACACCCTCGCCGACTACTACCGCTACTTGAATTGCGGCTACTTCGTCGCCGCGGTGGGCGGAACCGACAAGATGAGCGCCGCGACCGCCGTCGGCACGGTCCGCACCTACGCGAGGATCGACGACCAGCGGGAGTTCACGTACGAGTCCTGGCTCGAGGCGGTCAAGGCCGGGCGGACCTTCGTCACCTACGGTCCTCTCCTGGAGTTCTCGGTGGAAGGCCAGCCAGCCGGGACACGAATGGAGCTCCCTTCCGGCGGAGGAACCCTCGACGTGGAGTGGGAGGTTTCGAGCGTGACCGTCCCCATGAGCCGGATCGAGCTGGTGGTGAACGGCGAGATCCGGGAGAGCCGCGCCCTGAGCGGCGACTCGGACTCCGGCCATTGGAGCCTCGAGGCCACGGAGGGCTGCTGGCTGGCGCTCCTGGTTCGAGGGCACTACGACCACAAGCCCGAGATCATCGCCGCCCACTCATCCCCGGTGATGGTCCGGGTCGAAGGCTCCGACTTCTTCTCGGCTCCCGATGCCCTGGTGACCCTCGACCAGATCGAGGGGGCTCTCGCCTACCTGGACACCGTGGGCACGAGAGCGGAGGACGAGATCTACAAGCGCATGCGCCTGAAGCTGACCTCTGCCTACGGCACGCTCCACCGGGAGCTGCACCAGCGAGGTCACTTCCACGAGCACTCGCCGGTCACCGACCACGACGAGCACCACGGCTGATCACGCCCCGCTGGCCGTCGGGAAAGCTGGTACGCCCGGCAGGGTTCGAACCTACAGCCCTCTTGGGTGCTCGGGCGCGGCAGAGGCAACTACGCCCAGTATCGGATTGTCCCTTTGCTCTCCGTGGAGAAGGCCGAGTTGCGAGTCGTCTACTCGAGCATCGGCCATCAGACATCTGCATCAGTTCGGTCACCCTGGCCGAGTTGCGCTTCGGAGCCGAGGCTCGCCGTTCACGCAAGCTCCACCGGTT
>CAXMOH010000068.1:0-6019 GCA_964194855.1 uncultured Hyphomicrobium sp. | reverse complement strand
GCCGGGCGACTGGCTTCGTGCGTTCGGGCGCCGGGCCGTGAAGCTCGACGTCAAGGGCTTCAGCCGGGCGAACGACGAGTTCGTCGACATCGGCGAAGGCGATCTGCCGTGGGCGGAGGTGCGCAAGGCCATCGACGACGTCGGCTTCACGGGCTGGACCACGGCCGAGGTGAAGGGCGGCGACGTCGAGCGCCTCACACTCGTCAACAAACAGATGCGAAAAGCCCTCGGCGGCTGACGCCGGGAACGTGCGCCTCGGGAGGCTAGGGACTCCCGGGCGCCTCTGTCGTCCGCTCGCTCGGGGTGACCCCCTGGATGGGCTCGATCGGCAGCGCTCCGGTCGCCGGTGCCTTGGGGGCTCGGAGGCGAAGCGCCATCGTCTGAGCCTGCCGGCTGTAGTCGATCGACTCGCCGAGGATCCGCGCCGCTTCCTGATCGGCGTGGAACCCCTCGGAGTTCTCGCTGCTGATGTAGTCGAGACGCCACATCGCCTTGCTCTGGAGCTCGAAGATCTCGGCGAGCCGCCCTTCTGTCGCGCCCGCCGCCTGCGCCTCCCGGATCGCGTCCAGCATGTCCGTCATCGCAAGTGCCGCCCGCCCCATCAGGTCCCGGGTGCGGCCCTGGATGGTGTCCACCCTCTCGGCCAGCTCGAGCTCGGGCGTGTTGTGGCAGGTCTGGCAGGCGTTGTTGATGCTCTCCAAGGGGCTGCGCACGTTGTGGGTGCTGACCTTCATCGCGCCCACCCGCTCGTAGGGCATGTGGCAGTCCGAGCAGCTCACGCCGCTACGGGCATGGATGCCCTGGCTCCACAACTCGAACTCGGGGTGCTGGACTTTGTAGACCGGGGCGCCGGTCTCGCCGTGTTTGTAGTCGTAGAAGCTCTCGCCGTCCGGGAACTGCTGCTCGTCCCAGAACCGCTCGAGCTGCTCCATCTTGAGCCCGTTGCCCCACGGGAACGTAAGCGTCATCTTGTTCGCGCAGTAGTACTCGACGTGGCACTGACCGCAGACGAAGGATCGCATCTCCTGGCGGCTGGCCTCCACGTTCGGATCGTAGGGCTCGTCCTGGTCGCCCCGGCGCCAGCGCTCGATGCTGGGCAGGTGCGGAACCGGGTCGGCGCTCCGTGCAAGCGCGGCGATGCCCGTGACGAAGCCCGGCCTCGTCACGCGGATCGCCATGGTCTTCGGGTCGTGGCAGTCGATGCAGACCACGGGGTGGGCGGTGCCCGCACGGGGATGGCCCTCCTGGGCCTCGGGCGCGTCGAAGCCCCCCTCGGGCGGGGCGGGAAACAGGGGCTCCCGGTTGTCGGGCGTGCCGTCGGGCGTCGCCTCGATCATGGACAGGACCTCGGCGTACGGCTTGGTGCTGACGAGCTCGAAGCCGCGCATGACCGCGGGCCAATTGAAGCTCGCCGCCAGCGCCTCGTCGTCCGACGCCTCGCCCATGTCCTGGAGGCCGACACGGCGATAGGTCGCCGTCACCGATGCATGGCAGTGGAGGCAGGCCCCGCTCTGCGATCGTTTGGTCACGCGCTCCGTCACGCCCTGGTCGTAGAGCATGTAGGCGTGGCCCCGCGCCTCGCGGTAGTCGATGCTGAACGCGTACCCGGCGTAGAGCCGCTTCAGCCAGGGGCTCTGGGCAAGCTTGCTCTCAGGCATCGCACTCGAGCCGCCATAGAAGCGATCCCCCGCCGTCGCCTTGTAAGCGTCGAACTGATGAGGCCAGTTCCTGCCCCAGGGGAACGGGTCGGTACTGATCTCGTCGACGTCGGCGACCCGTACGAAGGGGGTCCGCGCGTCCTGGACGTTCTCGAAGATGGTGACGAGCACCGCTGTGACGCCAAGGGTCGCCACTGCTGCCAGGGCAAAAAGAGCGCCCAGCATCATGCCGCGACGTCCTTCGGGCTCGTGTCTGGGATCACCCTGATGGGGCCCGTTCTGATCCTGATTGGCGCTCATGATCGTCCTCTTTTATCGCGCTGCGATTTGTCAGGCGGCATGGGAAGGCTCACCGCAGGGCATGCCCCACATCGCCGTGGCAGTGGATGCAGAGCAGCATGTCTCCTCCTGCTTTCGCCGGGAGCATGTCGTTGACGGAGTCCTTGTGACAGTGAAGACAGGCGTTCTGCGTCACTCGGCGGTTCCGCGGCTTGATCTGGATCGGCTCGTGGAAGCCCCCGATCGTGAAGGCCAGGGAATGGAAGAAACCGTTGTCCGCCTTGGTGACCCACTTTCCTACGAACGTGTGGGGAAGGTGGCAATCGTTGCAGACCGCCACGTGCCCATGCCCGGACTTCTGCCAGGAGTCGTACTGGGGCTGCATGACGTGGCAGTTGGCGCAGGCCGCCGGCTCGTTCGTCAGGTAGCTCGCACCCTTGCCATATCCAAACGTGAAGGCGCCGATGCCACCGAACACCCCGAACAGGACAGCGATGGCGATGGGGAGGACGCCGATCCCGGCCGGAAGGCCACGCCGCGGCGAGTGTGACTCCGCTCGCCTGACGTCCCGGTCCTGGTTGATGCTCGGCATGGTGGCGCCCTCGGGCCTGGCCGAAGATGGCGTGCAGCGACGTGCCCACAGTATAGCGTGGCGGACGTAAGCATCTGGCGGCGCTTCATGGCTCCCTGCGGTGGTTCGTGTAGAGAAGCGCCGGCGCTGCCGCCCGAAGCGCGTTCACTGCGTCATCGGGCAACGGAGGCAGTCGGCCGGCGACGGCGCTCTCCTCCAGCTGCGCCATCGTGCGCACCCCGCACGCCACCGTCGTCACCGCAGTGTGAGCAAGGCAATACCGAAGGGCGTTCTGGGCGAGCGTCACCTCGCCGTCAAGTGTCGCCGCGAGGGCCGACTGGACCGCCTCGACACCTTCGGGGGCGTGATCGAGGTATCCCGCTGCCGGCTTCGACGCCAGCAGGCCCTTCGCCAGCCCACCTCTCACCACGACACCCACGTCGGCGGCGTGCAGAAGCTCGAGGCACTCCTCCTCGGGTCTCCGATCGAGGAGGCTGTACTGCATCATGACGCTCGTGGTTCCTGGGCTCTCGGACCACCGAGCGATGACGTTGGGCCGGATCGAGGAGATGCCGTAGTGGCGGATGTCACCTGCCTCCTTCAGCTCCTCGAAGGCAAGGACGGCTTCGTCCATCGGATCCTCGATCGTCCCGCCGTGCAGCTGGTAGAGATCGATGTAGTCGGTCTGGAGGCGCCGCAGGCTGCCGGCGACGGCCTCCTTGATGTACGACCTGCGGGGGTTCCAGTCCCAGCCGGATCCGTCCGCACGCCACTGGTTCCCGACCTTCGTGGCCACGACGGCCGACTCGCGACGTCCCTGGAGGGCCCGCCCCAGGGTGACCTCGTTCTCACCGTGCTGGTACAGATCCGCCGTGTCGAAGAAGCTGATTCCGAGGCCGAGCGCCGCGTGCACCAGACGCTCGTTCGCCGCGTGGTCCTCGCCGAGGGACATGCAGCCGAAGCCGATGGCGCTGACCTCGGGCCCGGAGCGGCCCAGCCGTCGTCGGATCATCCGCGCAAGGATACCCCCGGGCGGATCGCGCAGCCGCGGGAATCGCCTCCGGCCACGCCGAGAGCTAGTCCTTGACGGGCAGCGGCGCCGGGTAGCTGAGGAAGCGCCGCAGGAGCTTCCACTCCTTGTCTTCCATCTGCCACAGGTCGGTGACCACGTAGGGACCGCCCACCCGGGCGGTCTCGCCGAGCTTGCCGGACGCGTTCAGACGAAAGTTCACCAGGGTGATGTGGCCGAACGTCTCCGCCACCAGGCCGCTGATGTCGAAGCTGCTGAGCTTGATGTACTTGCCGCCGGCGAGCCACTCGGAGCGGTTCATCACCTCGTGGGAACGCCCCTCGAAGGCGATCGCCCATGCAAAAGCAGGCGACAGGAGCGTGTCCAGGGCCTCAACGTCGTTCTCTCGAACGGCGGTCATGACCTTCAGCTCGAGAGCCCGGAACGTGGCGTGGGTCGCGGCCTCCTGCTCCGCGGCCGGGAGCCGGCTCGCTGCCAGGGCGAGGGCGAGAACAGACGCGACGGCAAGGATCCGCATGCTTCCTCCTTCGTGAGCGAGCGCCAACAGGGCCGAACGTGCGGCCACTCTCTTGTCGGCTGCAATCCTACACCTTCGCGGCGACCCTGCCTCGGCGCGGGCGCTCGGTCTCGCGGGGCCATCCATGGTATAAGGACGCCTTTTTGACACGATCCATGCCCTCCCCCCGCGCGGCGCGACGCCGCCCGCCCCGGACGTCGGCCGCGCTCCTCTCGAGCCTCAACCCGGCGCAACGCGACGCGGTGACGACGACCGAGGGGCCGCTGCTCGTCCTAGCCGGGGCGGGCACCGGCAAGACCCGGGTCATCACGACCCGGATCGCCCACCTCATCGCCCTCGGGAACGCCCCGTCGAGCATCCTCGCCGTCACCTTCACCAACAAGGCCGCCGCCGAGATGAAGGAGCGGGTGGCCAGGCTCGCGGGAGACGATGGGAAGAAGGTCACGGTGGGGACCTTTCACGCCTTCTGCGTGCGGATACTCCGGGAGCACGCCGAGGCCCTGGGCCTTCCACGGCGGTTCACGATCTGCGACGCCTCGGATCAGCTGAGCGCGGTGAAGTCCGTGATGCGGGAGCTGCGTGTCCACGAGACGACCATGCACCCTTCGGCCGTTCTGGCCCGGATCTCCCTGGCGAAGAACCGGATGGAGACACCCGAGTCGTTTCTGTCGAACGGCAACGACGACCGTGACCAGCTCGTGGGCTCCGTCTGGGAACGCTATCAGGAGCATCTGAAGCGAGGCCGGGCGCTGGACTTCGATGATCTCCTCCTCGAGGCCGTGCGCTTGCTCCGGGAGCACAAGGGTATTCGCTCCAGCTACCGCAAGCGATACCGTTTCATCCTGGTCGACGAGTACCAGGACACGAACCACCCGCAGTACGAGATCATCCGGGAGCTGGGAGGACAGCACCGCAACGTCTGCGTCGTGGGCGACGATGACCAGTCGATCTACGGTTGGCGCGGCGCCGACATCCAGAAGATCCTCGGGTTCCACCGGGACTTCAAGGGGGCGAAGATCGTCCGCCTGCAGACGAACTATCGATCGACCGAGCCCATCCTCGAGGCGGCCAACCACGTCATCCGCCACAACGGGGCGCGCCACGACAAGGCCCTCGAGGCGGCGCGAGGCGATGGCGATCCGGTGCGGATGCTCCGCCTGAAGGACGAGACGACGGAGGCGCGCTTCGTCGTGAGCGAGATCCACGAGCTGCTTCGCCGCGGTGAGGCACGACCGGACGACTTCGCCGTCCTGTGCCGGACGCAGGTCCAGTTCCGTCCCTTCGAGGCCGAGCTGCGGGCGGCCGGCATTCCCTACGTCGTGGTCGGGGGCATGTCCTTCTTCGATCGCAAGGAGGTGCGCGACGTCGTGGCCTTCCTCAAGCTGGCGGTCCACTCCAAAGACGAGACGGCGCTCCTTCGGGTCATCAACACCCCTCCCCGCGGGGTCGGCAAAGCGAGCCTTGATCGGGTGCTGGCCTTCGCGACCGAGCACGGCATCTCGGCCAGCGAGGGGTTCGATCGGGCGGACGAGATCGAAGGGCTGAGTCCCCAGGCCGTCGAGGGCTACCGTGCCCTTTCGGCCGCCCTCGAGCGGGCCGATCTCGGCCGAGCCAGCGGGGACCTGGTGAGGCGGCTCGACCGGTTCCTCGAATCCGTCAACTACCGCGACGAGGTCCGGCGCCTCTACCCGGACCCGATGACGCGGGAGGCACGCTGGGCGGCGGTCGTCGAGGTGCTGAACTTCGCCGAGAACTACGTGACCCGGTCGCGGGAGCCCACACTGCACGGCTTCCTCGAGGAGCTGGCCCTGACCAGCGGCGACGAGCCGAACGAGAAGCCGGAGAGCCGAAGCAACGCGGTCACGCTCATGACGCTCCACGCCGCGAAGGGCCTGGAGTACCCCAGCGTGTTTCTGGTGGGCATGGAGGAGGGACTCCTGCCCCACACGCGTTCCGTGGCCGAC
>CAXMOH010000067.1:0-3144 GCA_964194855.1 uncultured Hyphomicrobium sp. | reverse complement strand
GGCCCGCAGGGAGAGAAGGTGATGGTCTTCGTGCAGGTGCTGGAGCGGTTCTTGAAAGTCCCGGTCGTGACCTGGGACGAGCGGTTCACCACGGTTGCCGCCGACGAGCTCCTTGCGGCGGCGGGAGTCCGCCGCCGGGACCGCAAGGCCCGCATCGACCGGGCGGCTGCCGTCTTGATTCTTCAGGGATACATCGACGCCCGCCGGTCGGAGACTGGTGCCCGGGGGGCGGGGGCGTGACGGCGTGACGAAGACCGGTGGGTCGCACGCGGCCCAGGGGGGGCGCCGGGGCCGGTTCCTCCTGCTGGCGGCTGCCCTCGTCGCCGCCGGGTCATGGCTCGCGTGGAAGCACGAGACCGAGGGCCTCAAGCTCGCGGCGGGGGCGCCCGCGGTGAAGCTCGTCGTGCCACCCGGAGCCAGCGCCGAAGCCATCGGTCGCAAGCTGGCTGCGGAGGGCCTCGTGCGCCACCCGCTCGTCTTCCGCTTGCTCGTCCGCTCGCGGGAGCTCGGAGGCCAGCTGAAAGCCGGGGAGTATGCCCTCGAAGGCCCCCTCTCGCTCGAGGGAATCCTCGCTCTTCTCAACCGGGGGGACGTGGTCCGCAACGAGATCACCATCCCCGAGGGCCGCACACTGGAGGAGGCCGCCGCCCTCCTGGCCGCCCAGGGGATCGCCCCGGCGGGCTTCCTGGAGCTGGCCCGCGATCCTGGGCTCATCCGCGACCTGGACCCCGAGGCCGCCGACCTCGAGGGCTACCTGTTTCCCGACACGTACGAGATCCCGCTCACCGCTGATCCGGCGGCCGCCCTCGCCCGGCGCATGGTCCGGCGCTTTCGGGAGGTCATCGGCCCCGAGCAGCCGCGCATCGAGGCGAAGGAGCTCACCGTGCGCCAGGTCGTCATCCTCGCCTCGCTCGTGGAGCTGGAAACGGCCGCCACGGTGGAGCGCCCACGGATCGCGGCGGTCTTCCTGAATCGCCTGGAGAAGCGGATGCTCCTGCAGACCGACCCGACGATCATCTACGCGCTCAAGCGGGACGGGCGTTGGGACGGCAACATCCGGCGACGGGACCTGGAGATGGACTCCCCGTACAACACGTACAGGCACGCAGGTCTGCCTCCGGGACCCATCGGCTCGCCCGGCCGGGAGGCCATCCAGGCGGTGCTGGACCCGGTGGAGACACGGGAGCTCTACTTCGTCAGCCGCAACGACGGGACGCACAAGTTCAGCGAGACTCTCGTCGAGCACAATCGTGCGGTCGACCGGTACCAGCGCCGCCGCCGGGGCAGCTGATTGGGCGTTCGGACGTTCGACAACGAACCGGAGCCATGGCGCGGCCTGCCAGGACCGGGACTGGCGGAGACCGTCGTGGTGGCCTCCCTCGCCACGGTGCTGCTCCTCGCCAACGGGCGTCCCCTGGGTGAGCCACAGTTGTCTGGCCTCGCCGGCGCCCTCCTGAGGGCGGCGCTCGGGGTCGTCGGGCTCGTCCTGGACATGGACCCCGTGGGTCGCGCGTTGGTGGGAAAGGTCGGCTCGGCTGTGTGCGCCGGTGTCGCCGCGGGGGCTCTGTTCGCCGCGGTGGCTCGGCGCCGGACGCTCGCCGAGGCCCGCGTCGCAGGTCTGCTGCTGGCCCTCGGCACGAGCCTGGCCGCCGCGTCCCAGTCCTGGTCGGCCGAGGTGCCCGCCGCAGCTGCGGTGGCCGTCGCGCTCCTGCTGTTCAGCCGAGCCGAGGCCGAGGACGATCCCACACCGGCCGCCCGGGGCCTGCTCCCGCTGGCCCTGGCGGTGGCCCTCGACCCGTCGGCGAGCGCGCTGGCCGTGGTCCTGGCCACGATCACCCTCGTCCGATGGCGACGAGCCCTCCTGCGTCTTCTCGTCTGGCTCGTGCCCTCGGTGCTGGTGGCACTGACCGCTGTCGCCCTGGGTTCTTCACCCGAGTCGGGTTCGGGCGGCGGCGGGCTGGCGCTGCTGTTTTCGCCTGCCCGTGGGGCGTTCGTGTTCGCGCCGGTCCTGCTCGTGGCCCTGGCGGGCCTCGTCGGCGTCCTGCGCCCGGCCCGCGGCCGGCAGTGGGACCAGGAGCCCCGGGCCCGGTGGCTGCCCCTGGCCGGCGCGGCGGCGGCCTTCGCCCACATCGGCTTCGTCGTCGTCGCAGGAGACGGGCACGCAGGTCCCTTTTGGGGCCCCCGGGGCCTGGCCCCGGCCTGGCCTCCGCTCCTGCTTCTCCTGCCCGAAGGTCTGGCCCTGCTCCGCCTGGCGGGTGTGGTGATCGCCGCCCTGTCCGTGTCTGTGCAGGCGCTCGGGGCGTTCGCCTACGATGGGCGATGGGATCGGCTCCACGGCGGGGAGACCTGGGACGTGACCGGGAGCCCCATCGTGTTTCAGCTTCGCGAGCGCGTCGTGCGACCGGCGATCCCTGCCGTCGAGAACAGCCATCTGGTCGTGCGTGAGCATCCGCTGGTCCTTGGCGGCCCCAGCGGCTCCCTCGTCTCCTTCTCCGCTGACGGCCTGAAGGTCACCGGCGCGGACCCGACCGTCGGGGACGTGTTGCTCGAGGGCGGGGCCCGAATCGAGGCCGAGCGCCTCGAGCTGCGTTCCGTGGACGACGCGCTCTTCTTCCGCGTCCGCCAGGCGGCGCGCCCCAGACGTCTCGAGCTGCGGATCGACGGACGGGGCCCGGGGACACTCGGGGTCGGGGAGACGACATTCTGGACTTCCGGGCGGTGGGCCGAGCACCGTGTGGGGCGCGCCTTCCGCCTGCGTGTGCCCTACACGTACCCCGAGTCCGGTGGAGGCGACATCCGAATAGCGCCGGTGTCCGGGGAGATCGAGATCACCCGCGTGGCGCTCGTCCCGCCCGGTGAGCCGGAAAACGTCATCCGGCTGCGCCAGGATTAATCCCGCGGTGGCACATTCGATTCGCCCCACCTGAGCTTGGTGCGCAGGACCTCGAAGTAGTCCCGGCCCCGGGCGGAGACGAGATTGAGATGCATCGGGCTGCCTGTCACTACGGCCCCGTCGCCCTCGGCAAGCGCGAAGGTCTCCTGCCCATCGAGGGCCGTGTAGACCTCCACGCCCCGGGCAGCCCGCAGCCGGACCTCCACCCTGGCGTCGTCGCCCACCACGAGCGGACGGTGGCTCAACATGTG
>CAXMOH010000066.1:0-4696 GCA_964194855.1 uncultured Hyphomicrobium sp. | reverse complement strand
TCAAGATCCGCCAGCTCGACCCGAGCTGAAAATGTGCAGGGGGGGCGTGACAAAACGCCCCCGAACGGAGAGTATAAAGACGTGGCGAACACTCGACCCTCAGTCAACAAGCGACGCAAAGAGGCCAGCCGGAGAGAGAAGAAGGCGGCCAAGGCCGAAAAGCGCGCGCAGCGCACGGCCGACAAGTCTTCCCGAGGCCCGGGCCTGTCAGGCGGCGAGGACCCGGACATCGCGGGCATCGTGCCCGGGCCGCAGCCACTCCCATGGGCCGAATTCGCGGACATCGAGCCGTTGGAAGACGAGGAGCAGGACGAAGAGCAGGGCGACGGTGAGTCGAAGGGCGAGGAGAAGAGCGAGGAGAAGGTCTCCTCTTCCTGAGCCGGTCCTGCCTGCCCGCGAACCTCTTTCCGTTCAGCCGCTGGGTGAGGTGTGCCCGGCGCCCGTCAACTCCAGCCACCGCTCGCGGTAGCGGCGCAGCCAGGCGGCGCCCTCGGCGGCCGGCACCGTCTCGGGGAACTCGCACAGCGTGAAGCGGTCGTAGCCCGAGCCCCCCAGGAGCGAGAAGAACTCCCGATAGGGGTAGTCGCTCCAGAGGTCGGTGATGTGACAGCAGCGGATGAAGGGCTGGAGGAGCCCGAAGGCCTCGCCCACGGAGCCGTCCGCCACGTCGGAGTCGTTGGAGTTCCAGGTGATCCCCACCGCCGGATGACCGCAGGCGTCCATGATCCGCCGCATGATCGCCGGCTCCTTCGTGGCCTTGCCGTGGACCTCGACCCAGATCTCCACTCCGTGCTCCCGGGCGAAGTCCCCGCACTCGGCGAGGGACCGGCCGATCTGCTCGATCGTCTTCTCCACCGGCACCTCCGTCGGCAGCCCGTTCGGGCGCACCTTGATGCCCCGGGCGCCCAGGTCCCGGGCCAGTCGGACGAAGTCGCGGCACTCGTCGATGTTCTTGCGGACGATCGCGGGATCGGGAGAGTGGAACTCGCACGCCGTGCCGAGGCTCACCTGCTTCATGCCCGCGTCGGCGCACTTCTTCCGGACCTCGGCCCGCTCCGTCGCGCTCAGGGTGGGCTCCACTCCGTGGGCGTGGGTGCTTCGGAACTCGATGCCCGAGAAGCCGGTCTCCGGGAGGAGGCGGAGAATCGTGTCGATGTCCCAGGCCTTCGCCACGTTGTACGTGACCAGGCCGAGGTGAAAGCGGCCGGGGTCGGCGTCCCCGACTCCCGCCAGCGCCCGGGCCGCCAGGCTGCGGCCGCCCAGCGCCAGGGCGGCGGCCGAGGCCACCCCCGTCCGGATCAGATCGCGACGCGTCGGGCTGTGTGACATGTCGACCTCCGGGCCTCCCTCTCGGGAGCGCACGCCGGGATCCTATCACCGGGGGACCATGCCCTTCCGCCGCTGGAGAGCGGGGTTCGGATGTGAGACGATCCCGCCCGGAAAGGCGGAGCTCCTGTGAATGAAGAGCTACTCGCGCGGGCCGCGCGGATTCGTGTGCTCCTGCTCGATGTCGACGGCGTGCTGACCGACGGAACCTACTTTCATGTGCCCGACGGGCATGGGGGACTCTTCGAGACGAAGGTCTTCGACTCCCAGGACGGCATCGCGCTCCACTGGCTGCGGGAAGCCGGGATCGCCGGTGGTGTCATCACGGGGCGAAACTCCCCTGTGGTCGCGGAACGGGCCCGCTCCGCCGGGTTCGTCCACGTCTACCAGGGCCACGTCGAGAAGGTCCCGATCCTCGAGGAGATCCTGGAGAAGGCGGGGGTGTCGTCCGAGCAGGTGGCCTACGTGGGCGACGACTACACCGATGTCGTGATCATGCACCGGGTGGGGCTGGGCGTGGCCACCGCCAACGCCAGGCCGGAGGTGAAGGCAGAGGCCCATCACGTGACGACGGCGGCGGGAGGCCATGGCGCGGTCCGCGAGGTCGTGGAGCTGCTGCTGAGGGCCCAGGGACGATGGGACGCGATCCTCGCCCACTACGAGATCGGACAGGGTGCGTGACGTGCGGGTGAGAGTTTTTCCGACGAAAGAGGAAATGGGAGCAGCCGCGGCGGCGGACGCGGCGGCGGCCATCCGCGACGCGTCGGCGGCCACCGGTCGGGCACGTTGCATCTTCGCCACCGGCGCCTCGCAGTTGGAGTTCGTGGACGCGCTCGTCGCGACCGCGAACGTGCCGTGGAGCACCGTCGAGTTCTTCCACCTCGACGAGTACGTCGGCCTGGAGGCCTCCCACCCTGCCAGCTTCAGACGGTACCTGCGCGAGCGCGTGTTGGATCGGGTCACCGTGGCCGAGGCGCACCTGCTCGACGGAGAGGCCGACACGAGCCGCGTCTGCGCCGAGACGGGCGAGGCGATTGCCGTGGCGCCGGTGGACGTGGCGTTCGTCGGTATCGGCGAGAACGGCCACCTCGCCTTCAACGACCCCCCGGCCGACTTCGACACGGAGGTGCCCTTCCTCGTCGTGGAGCTCGACGAGGCCTGTCGCCGGCAGCAGGTCGGCGAGGGATGGTTCGCGAGCGTGGAAGAGGTGCCGTCACAGGCCATCAGCATGTCGATCCGACAGATCCTGAAGGCCCGGCGCATCCAGTGCGTCGTCCCGGACGCGCGCAAGGCCGAGGCGGTCGCCCGATGCCTCGAGGGGCCCGTCAGCCCCATGGCCCCGGCCTCGATCCTGCAGGACCATCCCGACGTGACGATCTACCTCGACGAGCCCGCGGCGGCCCGACTGAGCGGTCGCGTGCCAGTGGAAAGAGGCTGAGCGGGAATCCTTCGATGCGACTCGAGACGCCGGGCTTCTTCGACCTTCAGCTGAACGGGTTTTCGGGAGTCGACTTCAACGATCCAGCGGTGACGCCCGAGGCCGTGTCGGAGGCCCTGGACGCCGTGAGGAAGACCGGCGTGACCCGGTGCCTGCCCACGCTCATCACGTCGTCGTTCGAGGACTTTGCGCCGTGCGCCAGCGCGGTCCTTGCGAGCGCTCACCCGGCAGTCGCCGGGTTTCACATGGAGGGGCCGTACATCTCCCCCGAGGACGGGTTCCGGGGCGCTCATCCCCGGGTCTCTGTGCGAGACGCCTCGGTCGACGACTTCACGCGACGGCAGGACGCCACCCAGGGCCGAATCCGCCTCGTCACCCTCGCCCCCGAGGTGCCAGGGGCCCTGCCTCTGATCGAGCACCTCGTCGATCTCGGCGTGAAGGTGGCGATCGGTCACTCCAACGCCTCCCCCGAGGAGATCGCCGATGCAGCGTCGGCGGGAGCCACTATGTCCACCCACCTGGGAAACGGGTGCGCCAAGGTCCTCCCGCGCCACCCGAACGTCCTCTGGTCGCAGCTCGGCGAGGACCGTCTCGTCGCCGGCTTCATCGCCGACGGGATCCACGTCCCCCCGGGCATGCTCAAGACGATGATCCGGGCCAAGACGAAGGAGCGCTCCATCCTGGTGACCGACGCGGTGGTGTGCGCCGGCTGCCCCCCTGGTGAGTACCGTCTCGGCACGCTGGACGTGACGCTCAGCCCCGAGGGCCGGGTGTGGTCAGCGACGTCGGGGACGCTGGCGGGATCGGCCCTGCTGATGAACGACGCCGTGGCGAACGCGGCACGCTTCACCGACCTCACCCTCCGGGAGGCCCTGGCGCTGGCATCCACGCGGCCGGCCGCCTACCTGGACGAGGTCCCCCTCGGCACCCTCGAGATCGATTGGGACCCGGAGGC
Source organism: uncultured Hyphomicrobium sp. (assembly GCA_964194855.1). Lineage (GTDB taxonomy): Bacteria > Acidobacteriota > Vicinamibacteria > Fen-336 > Fen-336 > JAJDNS01. The sequence continues at coordinate 977 of CAXMOH010000066.1, read as the reverse complement.
GAGCACGCTCCGCGTCGAAGCGGTACGGGATGGAGCGACATGAGCAACACGGACGCGGGAACCCGGCCCGTCATCATCGGCGTGGCCGGAGGATCGGGGTCGGGCAAGACCACGGTGGTCCGAGAGATCGTGAGCCGGCTGGGACCCGACGACGTCGCCTTGATCCAGCACGACTCCTACTACCGGGACCGGAGCGAGCTCTCCCCCACCGAGCGCGCGAAGGTCAACTACGACCACCCCGACTCCCTCGAGACGTCCCTGCTGGTGGAGGATGTCCGATCGCTCCGGGACGGCCACGCCGTGAACGTTCCGGTGTACGACTTCTCGACCCACACCCGCACGGCGAAGGTCGTACCGCTGGCGCCCCGCAAGGTGGTGATCGTCGAGGGCATCCTCGTCCTGGCGGAGCCGGACCTGCGGGCGCAAATGGCCATGCGGGTCTTCGTGGACACCGACCCGGACATTCGGATGATCCGCAGGCTGCGGCGCGACATGAACGAGCGGGGTCGGACCCTCGAGTCCGTGGTGACTCAGTACCTGGAGTCGGTGCGTCCGATGCACCTCGAGTTCGTCGAGCCGAGCAAGCGGCACGCCCACGTCATCATCCCGGAAGGCGGCGAGAACTTCGTCGCCGTCGAGATGCTGGTGGCGCGGATCCACGACATGGCCCGCGGTGTCTGACCGGACCGCACACACGGCGCACGACAGCGCAGGATCAGGCGTTGTACGTCGTCGAGGACACCCGGCCGCCACGGCCCGTCCAGTTGGTGTGGAAGAACTCGCCACGGGGCTTGTCGACTCGCTCGTACGTGTGGGCTCCGAAGTAGTCGCGCTGCGCCTGGAGCATGTTCGCCGGCAGGCGGGCCAGACGATACCCGTCGTAGAACGCCAGCGCCGAGGACATCGCCGGCAGCGGCACGCCCATCTGGACCGCCGCGGCCACCACCCGGCGCCAGGCCGCCTGGCTGTGGTCGATG
>CAXMOH010000065.1:0-8300 GCA_964194855.1 uncultured Hyphomicrobium sp. | reverse complement strand
CGCTGCTGGACGATCGAGCGGTAGGGGCCGGAGGGACGTCCCTCCTGGTTGCCCTTGCGCTTCCAGTAGAGCTCCGCCGAAACCGGGTCGCCGTCCATCGGCTGGACGTAGACGGTCTCCCTTGGAACCCGGCTGGACTCCCGGCGGTCGAGAACGGCGAAGTCCTCTTCGGAGAGGCCCTCGATGAGCACGCCCACCACGGTCGCTTCCGGCCGGGGCTCCACGTTGAGGGTCGCGCCCTTCCAATCCGGGTGGTAGACGTTCCAGATGCGCCGCCAGCCGGGAAGCCGGGCCGCGCGCAGCCGCAGGGTCCCGGTCTTGCGATCACCCAGGGCGTCGCGCAGGCCCTCCGGGCCCATCATCAGGCAATAGACGAAGAGCTTGAGTCGACCCTCGGGGGCATCCGCCAGCTCGTCTGCGGGGGCGCCGGGGCTCGTAGTGTGGGGCGGCGGTGTGCTCATCGGCCGTTGGGCATGATAACCCTCCTGGGGGCGATCCGACGCCGGCAAGGGCCGGTGAGGGTTCTTCCATTGGCTTGGTCTGGTGTTTCTGTTAGAGTTTTGCGCCATCCTGTCGCGGTCGGCCAAGAGGGGGTTCTGGCCGACCGGGGCGGCGACGACAAGGAGACGAGCCGATTTCGAGAAAGGTGTTCGTGGGCAACCTGAGCTTCGACGTGACCCGCGAGGAGCTCATCGAGGCCTTCAACGAAGCGGGAAAGGTCCTGGACGCCAAGGTCCCAACGGACCGGGAGACCGGTCGACCTCGCGGATTCGCGTTCATCGAGTTCGAGGAGGAGGCGGCCGTGCAGCGCTGCATCGAGCAGATGCACGGTAAAGACCTGAAGGGTCGTTCCTTACGCGTGAACGAAGCGGAAGACCGCCCGCCGCGGGCGCCCGGTGGCTTCTCTCGAGGTCCCGCACCGGGCTCACGAGGACCGGCCCCCCGGGGGGCGGGTTCGGGCTTCTCGCGTCCCTCGCCGGGCTACGACACCGAGCCCCAGGACTTGCCCCAGACCTTCGAGAAGGAAGACCTCAGCGGCGCGCGGCACAGGTCCAGCAAGAAGCCGGCGAAGCGCCGCAGCTCACGGCGGCGGCGGGACCAGATCGTCGAGGACGACGACTACTGAGCCGAGCAGGTCGCAAAGACCTGCTGCCCGTCCTCGGATCCCAGGTAGCTGACGAAGGCGGCCGCGTCCACGGCGTGGCGGGCCCGCATGCCCAACGCGGCACTCACCCGAATCGGTGGTATGTCCACGCTGACCAGCTTCCCTGGCCCGGCGAGGGAAAGAGGAACGAGGGCCACGGGAGCCGAGCGCAGACGAGCCGCGTCGGTGGTCTCGAGCACCCGTCTCGCGCCTTGCTCCGCCAGTGCCCGGCGCGCCTCGTACGAGGCGTCCCCAGCCGGCATCACGATCTCGACGTTCGAGCGGGTCAGATCCGAGAGCGCGCTCACGTCTCCCCCGGATGGAAGATGCAGAACCCACGGGATCGTGGCGATGTCCACGTCGGTCGCCACGTCGGCCTCACCGCCCTCGAGGGCTCGCGTGAGCTCGACGCCGCTGCCCACGAGCACGTCCCAGGCGCCGCGGTCGCGGAGGCCACCGGTCTCGACGGACACACTCCGGCCGCCACGGGCCTCCCACACCTGCCCCACCGCCTCGACGCACGGTGCCGCGATCGCCGACGTGCGGACTTTCAGCGCACCCTCCGCCGCAGCCGCGGGTGCAGCGATGCCGACGACAAGCGCAGCCAGAAGAGCAGACGAACCGGACAGCGGCGACCTCTTTCGAGTTTGCACGTACAATGAGGCTACTCTAGCATGCCGTTGCGATCGAGGCGCTTTCCCCTGCGAGCCATCCAACCACCTCCGTCACCGCGCGGGCGCGTCCCCGCGCGCCGGCTTCGCGCGGCACTTCTCAGCCTTGCGCTCGTCGTACCCCTCGGCAACTGCGGCGACGACAACGAGAACCCCGGAAGCCCCGGCCCGCTGCCGCCGCAGCCGGTGCAGGTGGAACCCGCGGCGGGAGCGTCACTCGAAACCGACAGGCCGATCTTCACCGTCCAAAACGCCAACGGCTTCGACGGGGGTGAGGCCGACTACACGTTTTGGATCACCGTGGCCTCGTCGGAGCGAGAGGTGGCGACGGTGACGGTCCCGGCCGGCCAGAGCACGACGTCCATCCAGTTTCCAGAGCCGCTCCTGCGCGGAGCAACACTGGCGTGGACGGTCACCGCCGTGAATGCATCGGGAGAGGAGACTGCAACGGGCAGCCGGACCTTCCGCCTTCCCCCGGTCGAGTGCGGGTTGAGCGGCGATCCGTACGCGAAGGCCGTCGAGGACTTCTGGGTCCCGGCCGTGTGCCTCGCCAACAACATCTACAACGACCCCGAGGAGGCCCTCGGCCCCCCCGACGCCGGGGGGCAGGGGCCGGACATGTTCTTCGGGTTCGTGAGCCTGGGCAACGGCGGCTGGGTCACCGTAGACATGGAGGGCTGCACGATCGACGGGCCGGGCGACGACGTCCGGGTCTTCCAGGCCGTGAGCGGCGAGCCGGTGACGCTCCTGGCGTCTTCGACTCCCACGGGACCCTGGGTCGTGGTGGAGTACCGCAAGCCCTGCGGACTCCGCGTTCCGGGAATGCGTCCACAGATACGGCAGTGCACGTTCGACCTCTTCGACGCCGGAATCGACGAAACACGCTACTTCAAGGTGCAGGATGGGGAGCTGTTCCCCTGCCCCGGCGGCACCGTGAGCGAGGGCGCCGACATCGACGCCGTCGAGATCCTGAACCCGAAACCGTGATGCGAACGCTCGGTCTCCTTGCCATGATGGTCGCCCTCGCGGGATGCGGGGAGGACAACGGGGGGAGCTCCCCGACCCTGTCGACGCCACCGCCGCCCGTCTCGCTGCCGCTCAACGGCTCGTACGATCTCGTGGTCGTGCCCGCCGCGGCCTGCGGACTGCCCGAAGTCCCGTATGTGCTCGTGGTGCAGGTCACCTCGTTCGCCACCGCGGCAGGGACCGAGCTCCGGGCGACGCTCCCCATCGGCGGGGACGCCCTGACTCTGGACATGCTCTATCCCATGACGGGGCGACTGCAGGGAGCACTCTCCACTCGCAGCGAGGTGCCGCTGACCACGACGACCTGGGTGCGGCTTCGGGACACGGGCTCGGGCATCGTGTCGCTCTCCGCTGGCGGACGGGCCGAGCTCCTGAACGGCACCATGGCCGGAGAAGTCACGTTCTTCACGGAGTCTTCGGCCCTCACCTGCACGAGCGCCGACCACTCCTGGTCGCTCGTCGCCCGCTAGCAGACCGTGCTGGTTGCCGAACCGAAGCGCGTCGCCGCCCTGACGGCCGGGGCCCTTCTCTTCGCCGCGCTCATGGGAGCCTGCAGGCTCGCGAACGACGCGGCCAGAACCGAGGGCAAGGGCCCCTCGGGATCTCCGCGAATCGAAAAGGCCCTGGCCGAGTCGCCGAGTTGGGTGGACTTCTATCGACCCGATCTGTCGGAGGGCGGGTACAACCTCGCTCTCTACAACCGCCGCATTCCCTTCCTGATGGACATGAACGGCGCCGTGGTGCACACGTGGCCCGATGTGCGGGCATCGGGACGAGCCACGCTGTTGCCGAGCGGCCACCTCGCCGTCCTCACCGATCAGGGGCATCTCAGGGAATACGACTGGGAGGGCCGCGAGACCTGGGTCTTCAAACCAGCCCAAAGCGCCCACATGCTGCACCACGATTTCGCCCAGCTCGAGAACGGAAACTACCTCGTGTTGGTTCACTTGCCTTCAGAAGCAGCCGACTACCTGCTCGAGGTCGACAGATCGGGACAAACGGTCTGGCGGTGGAACTCACACGAGGCCATCCGCGAGGACTTTGGGCGAACGTCTCGCCCCAATCGAACCCATATGAACTCCGTCCAGGAGCTGCCCCCCAACCGGTGGTTCGACCAGGGACACGAGGCGTTCCGCCCGGGCAACATCCTGGTGAGCGCCCGCAACCTCAACGCGCTCTATATCGTGGCGCGACCAGGCGGCAAGGTCGTCTGGAGGTACTACGACGGGCTGGACTGGCAGCACGAGGCGCGGATGGTGTCGGCCGGATTCCCCGGTGAGGGCAACATCCTGCTCTTCAACAACGGCTACCACACGGTCGAACGTCGGAGCACCATCGTCGAGCTGGATCCTCTCGAGCGATCGGTGGTCTGGTCCTACCGCTCGCTCGGCTTCTTCTCCGCAACCGAAGGAACCCAGCAGGCCCTCTCGAACGGCAATCTGCTGGTGACGTCGAGTCACGGCGGGCGGGTCTTCGAGCTGACACGAAAGGGTCAGATCGTGTGGCAGTGGGTGCCACCCTACCCGCCGGTGCGGGTGTCGAGGTACCCCTACGATTTCTGTCCCCAACTCGAGGCACTGGGCCTGCCTCCGGAACGAGCGACCGAGCGACGCGACCCCGAGCGGTTCGTCGACTCCGATCAGTACTCGTTCGCCCTCCACGACGTGCGGCACGTGCCAGCGGGCGAGTCGAGCGTCGTGCTGCTTCGCCAGAACAATCAGTGCCGGGAGCTTCGCTTGCCGGATGAGGCGGAGATGACCATCGGCTACGGAATCGATGGCCGAGAGCGGTGCGACGAGGCCATGTCGCGGAAGGTCCGTTTCAGCGTCTCGATCCGTCCCCTCGATGCCGTAGAGGCCGAGGAGCTGTTGGAGCGGACGGTCGGGTCGGACGCGTTCGATTCCGAGGACCCGGAAGGGCACTTCTCGCTGCGCCGGGAGTCGTTCTCCCTGGCCCGGTTCGGCCCCACCGTGGAGATCTGCCTCACGCTGACCAGCGGCTCGGGGGGGCCGCCCCCTCCCTGTTTCGTGTGGGAGCAGCCGGGGATCCGCCCCGGGGCTCGCTCCGGAGCGAAGCCACTCGAGGAAGACAAGGCTGCCGAGGTCCGGGAGTACGAACGGAAGCAGCTCGAGGCCCTGGGCTACGTCCACTGACGGGAGCGGCTGGTCCCGCCTTGTGGCAGGATGCTGCTGATGACCACCCACACGCGGAGCCGAGTGATGCGCGGGCTCGCCGCCGCCTGGCTCGCCTTCGCGGCCACGATCATCGCAGGCCTGGTGGGCGAGGTCTGGCTCCGCTACGACCGTCACCAGGCGTATCTGGCCTCGGAGCGCTTCCGCGAGACGAACGTCTTCTTTGCCAACGGCATGGAGCTCAACGCGGGCCACCGCTCGCTGTGGCTGCGGCGCTGGAAGGAGTACCAACCGGGAGCCCGGGCGGAGGTGGTGGCCGGGGGCGTGCGCTTCGTGGTCCAGATGAACTCGTACGGCTTTCGCACCCATGAGTTCGAGGTCCCCAAGCCCGAAGGCGTGGTGCGGATCATCTGCATCGGAGGCTCGACCACCGTTGCCGGCCGCACGAACGAGGACACCTACCCGGCCCTCCTCGAGGCCAGGCTCCGTGAGCGCTTCCCCGGGCTCCCCATCGAGGTCCTCAACTTCGGCATCAGCTCGGTGACGACGGAGTACTGGTCCCGGCGCCTCGGCGAGGTGCTGGGATACGAGCCGGACGTCATCCTCCAGTACCAGGCGATCAACGACATCTCGTGGCGCCACCTTCCCCGCTATGCCGAGTCCCATGGCGCTCGGGGCGTGGCCTACCACAGCCTTCTTCTCCAGCGGCTCTTCCCCTTTCCGACCGAGGAGCTGGAACCCTACCTGAAGGACTCGTTCGAGAGCATGGCTGCCATATCCCGGGCGTCACGGGAGCGGGGGGTGGCCTACCTCGCCGGCTCCTTCGCCGGGCCCGACCCCGACGGGGAGCGGAACGCTTTCCGACGGCACCTGGACTACAACGCCGAGTACTGGATGCGGAGGTTCCCCATGCACTCGTACGCGACGTGGGCCCGGATCGTGGCCAGCCACAACCGGCTGTTCGTGGACTTCGCCGAGCGGCACCACGTGCCCTACGTCCTCGTCCACGAGCAGCTGGACGACCCGGCCCTCTTCATCGACGTCTGCCACTTCACCCCGGAGGGGATCGCGCTTCTGGCCGATACCTTCCTGCCCGCTGTGGAGGATCAGGTGCGGGACACGGAGTCCTACCGACGCTGGGCGGACGCCGGGTCGGGACCAGGCTGAGCGCCGTTCGTCGCCTCGGCTCCTCTCGGCCAAAGGAGTGACACGGCCAGGGTGACGAGCAGGAAGGCGAGGCAGGCCTGCATCCCCACGAAGCCCACCACCTTGACCGGGGCCGCCGAGGGGCTCACGAAGCGCACCAGCCATCCCCCGCTCTCGCTCAAGATCGCAAAGAGGAACGTTGCGAGGATGAGCCCGATCTTGGACCGGCGGGACAGGGGCACGAAGATCAGGAGATGGGTCAGCAGGAGAAGCACCAGGCTCATCATCGGCAGATGCATGTGGGTGGTCTCGAGCATCGAGGCTGGGGACCGTGCGGGGGTGAAGTCCGCCTCGGAGCCGTTGTAGTAGGCCACCACCGAGGCGGCGTCGAGCCCCATCCGGGAGAAGTACATGGCGAAGTTCGTCGCCCAGAATCCCACGAGGAGAACCAGCGCCAGGCCCAGGGTGAGCCTCATCAGCGGCTGGATGCCGTGGCTTCCGTCCTGAAGGTACTTCACGGCGCTCCGGTCTCCCGCAGAACGAGGGCGTCGAGGGCCAGGGCCCGGCGCGCCGCGTCGGTGAGTGCCTGGACGGTGAGTGTCGCGCCGGCGACCCGGCGGACACCCTGACCCGGCCACAGGTCGTCGTCGAGTGGGCGTCCCTCGAGGGTGCGCAGCCAGCCCTCTCGGGGCAGGTAGTCCGGCGGCTCTGTGAACTGGAGGATGAGCATCATCTGGAGCGTTCCTTCAGGAGAGATCACCGTGAGGACGGTGGCCGGCATTGTACGCACGATGCTGGTGTCCAGGACAGCCCGTCCCGTGACCCTTCCGCCGGACCGGGCCTCGTAGACCGTGACGACGGCCGAGGGCATGCGGGAGCGGGCCTTCTTCTGGATCGCGTCGACCTGCTGGTCGGTGAGAAAGACCGTCCGGCGCTCCGGCGTGGCCCCGGGAAAGGCCCGTCCCAGGGCGGCTTGCTCCGTGAGCAGGACCTCGGCCCGGGCTCCCGAGGGTGCGGCCAGGGCCAGAGCCACACCCAGGGCGGCCAGGGAAAGGATGCGGCCTCGCATGATCAGAAGAGGTATCCCATGGCGACGTTGAACCGGCTCACGCCTGTCCGCGCGGCGTTCTTGACATTCTGGTAGTCGAACTTGAAGACCACCTGCGGGATGGGCTTGACCTCGATCCCTCCGGTGACGATGCGCTGGTCGGTGGACGGATTGCTCTCCCAGCCCGCCGGCACCTCCCGCTGAGTGTTGAGCTCCTCGTAGCGGAGGTAGGGGCTGAGCGACCAGCGACCCTTCGGCTTCAGGCTCATGAAGTCGAAGGCGGCCTCGGCGTACCACCCGCCCTGGACCTCACCGACCGACTCGTCGCCGGCGAGGCCGTTTTGCTGGTTGATCAGCGAGACGTCGCCGATGGTACTGCGGGTCCACAGACCCCGCAGATGCAGGCCCCGGTACTCGTATTGACCGTGAAGATCGAAGAGAGTGACGCGCCCCCCGATGGTCTGCTCGTCCACGACGGCCCCCTGGCCCGAGTTTCCGGAGAAGAAGGATCCGCCCACGAGCAGCCCTGGCACACCCACGAAGTCGAGGCGACCGGTCAGGGCGAAGTCCTCGGCCTTGCTCTTGGAGCCCTTCTGTCGCCCGCCCCGGATGCCGGCGGCGGAAAAGCCGGTGCTCGTGAGGCCGACGACGACATAGCTACGGTACTCGAACGGGCCTGCCGAGCCGAACAGACCCGCGCCGTTCTCGCGCCACGTGGTGGGGATGATTGCCCGCTCCACCTCCGGGCGTCGGGCGCCGTAGAAGATCGGCGGCTCGTGAAGCTCGTTGATGAACCCGACGGGCACCAGCAGCATCCCCGCCCGCAGGCCGATCTCGGGGCGATTCTGGAACTCGAGGTAGGCAAACTCGACGGAGACGGACCCGCTCTCGTCCGTAGAGGCGTGCTCGAACTCGATCTCGGAGTTGAAGAGGATCGAGTCGGAGAACTTGTATCCGAAGTAGAGGACCTGACGGAGGTAGTCGAGCTGGTCGGTCTTCCCGGAGGGCTCACCGTCCTCCCGGTCGCCGGCGTAGTTGGAGTAGAGCATCTCCCCGTAGCCGCCGATCGCCACCCCCCGCTCCTTGCGGTAGACGGTGGATGCGGCAGGGCCGAGGCCCTTCTCGCCGACGAG
>CAXMOH010000064.1:0-4273 GCA_964194855.1 uncultured Hyphomicrobium sp. | reverse complement strand
ACGGCCTGCGGGTGGACGCCGTGGCGTCGATGCTTTACCGGGATTACTCCCGGGAGGAGGGGGAGTGGGTCCCCAACCAGTTCGGCGGGAAGGAGAACCTCGAGGCCGTGGCCTTCCTGCGCCACTTCAACGAGGCGATCTACCGAGAGCACCCGGACGTGCAGACCATCGCGGAGGAGTCCACCTCGTGGCCGTCGGTGTCGCGGCCGCTCTACGTGGGCGGGCTCGGTTTTGGACTCAAGTGGGACATGGGATGGATGCACGACACACTGGCGTACATGGCTGAGGAGGCCGTGCATCGCAAGTGGCACCACAGCAAGATCACGTTCCGCATGCTCTACGCCTGGCACGAGAACTTCGTCCTTCCCCTGTCCCACGACGAGGTGGTGCACGGCAAGGGATCGCTCCTGGGCAAGATGTCGGGGGCAGGATGGGAGGAGTTCGCCAATCTCCGGGCGCTGTACGGCTATATGTACGGGCAGGCGGCGAAGAAGCTGTTGTTCATGGGTGGCGAGATCGCCCAGCGGGCGGAGTGGCACCACGACGCCAGTCTCGACTGGGGGCTCCTGGCCCACGAGAGCCATGCCGGAATCCAGAAGTGGGTGCGCGACCTGAACTGGTTCTATCGGAACGAGCCGGCGATGCACGAGCTGGACTGCGACCCGGAGGGTTTCCAGTGGGTCGACTGCAACGATGCGGACCAGAGCCTCCTGAGCTTTCTCCGGCGGGGTCGCTCCACCGAGGACCTGATCCTCGTGGCCGCGAACTTCACCCCGCTGCCACGACACGGCTACAGGATCGGCGTGCCCCGGCAGGGCTGGTGGGATGAGGTGTTGAACTCGGATGCCGCGGACTACTGGGGTCGGGGGATTGGCAACCTCGGCGGGCTGGAAGCGAGGGCTGTCCCGAGTCACGGACACCCTTTCTCGCTGGAGGTGACGCTGCCGCCGCTGAGTGTCGTCTTTTTCAAAAGCGAAGCAGGCAGTGCTGCCGCGGTTCTGGAGCGGGCTCCCGGGAAGATGCAGCACGACAGCGTCACCGAGACCCCACCGGCGAAAGCCGCCGGGCGCTCGAAGAGGCGGCCTCGGCCGAATGCGGGCCCGAAGGACGCCAAGGTTCCGGCCAGCCGGCGTCGCGCCTCCCGGAAACGACCCGGTCGTGGGTCGCGCTGAGGCCTCCGTGACGCCTCTCGAGAGGCGATCGCTCGTGGTAGGCTCGCCAGCCGGGGAGAGGGACGTGACCGCCAACCGCTACATCGTTGCGGGCCGCGTACAAGGCGTCGGCTACCGCTATTTCGTGCTGCAGCAGGCCGAGGCGCTGGGCGTGACCGGCTTCGCTCGGAACCTGGCTGACGGGTCGGTGGAGGTGGTGGCGGAGGGGACCGAGGAGCTGTTGGAGAGGCTCGGAGAGCGCCTCCGGGAGGGGCCGGCGTTCTCCACGGTCACGGGCCTCGAATGCGAGCCGATCGCCCCCCGCGGTGACAGCGGGTTTCAGATTCGGTAGCCCGGATGAGTCATCAGACTTCGTCGCGAGACGCGTGAGAGTGCAGCCGAGGCGGGCAAGCGCAGTGACGAGCGAGGAGTCGTAGCTTAAGCTACGTCGACGAAGCGAGGAGCGAGCACGCCCGCCGCAGGCGCGCTATCGCGCGTCGCAGCAGAAGTCTGGTGAGTCATGCGGGCTGGGAGACAGCAGATGAGCAGCGAGGCGGAGATCGAGAAACTGAAGGACGCCATCCGCGACGTGCCCGACTTCCCGAAGCCGGGCATCGTCTTCAAGGACATCACCACGCTCCTCCAGGATCCGGGTCTGTTCCGCCGCTCCGTGGATCTCCTGGTCGAGGCCTGCAAGGATCGACCGGTGGACGCCGTGGTGGCCATCGAGAGTCGGGGCTTCCTCTTCGGTGGGGCGATGGCCCATCAGCTCGGGGTCGGCTTCGTTCCGGTCCGAAAGCCCGGGAAGTTGCCGTGGAAGACGGTCCAGGTCAGCTACGAGCTCGAGTACGGCACCGACAGCGTCGAGATGCATGAAGATGCCCTCAAATCCGGGGATCGTGTCGTCATCGTGGACGACGTGATCGCCACCGGCGGGACGGCGCGGGCGGCCGGCGAGCTGACGGAGCGGCTCGGTGCCACCGTGAGCGCCTTCGTCTTCCTCGTGGAGCTCACCTTCCTCGGGGGGCGGGAGAAGCTCGTCGGGCACGACATCGTCAGCCTGATCCGCTACTGAGCCCGGGCGGGCCTGCCCATTGTGGTAACCTTTCATGTTTGCCGATCGGGCCGCCGCGCCTGTAGCTCAACTGGATAGAGCGAGAGCGTCCTAAGCTCGAGGTTGGGGGTTCGAGTCCTCCCAGGCGCGCCAATTCCGATGGAGGAGCACAGGACTTGAAGAAGGAGCTGAGGCGGGAGATCAAGGAGGACGAGTTCGCCTCCTGGCTGGAGAAGGTCTTCATTTGGGGGAGCTCGCACCGGGACGAGCTGCGCATCGGGATCGGCGTCGGCGTCGTTCTCCTGGCGGCCTTCGGCGCCCTCACGTACTTTCAGAGCCACCGCACAGCCGAGGCCGAGCGCGCTTTTCGGGATGCCCTCGACGCCTTCGAGGCGCCGGTGGCCAGCGAGATTCCGACAGGCGCGGACCGACCTGCCGGTCAAGTCTTCGCCACCGCTGCAGACAAGTACAAGACGGCCGCGGCAGGCTTCGAGGGGGTGACGCGGCGCTACGGCTCGAGTGACATCGGGACCCGGGCGAAGTATTACGCGGCACTCGCCCGGATCGAGCTCGAGCAGTATGCCGAGGCGGAGAAAGCCCTGCGGGAGCTGGTGGCGCCGGGGCCCGACGTGCTCGTTCCGGATCTGGCTCGGGTCGCACTGGGCGGCCTGTATCGGAGGAGCGGCGAGACCGACCAGGCGGTCGAGGCGTATAGAACCATCGTCTCCAGCTCGACGACGAGCATGCCGGGCGACTACGCTCTTCAGTGCATCGCCTCGACGCTCGAGGACGCGGGGCGCTGGGCCGAGGCCCGAGCGGCCTATCGCGAGCTCGTCGAGCAGTTCCCGGCCAGCGTCTACGCCGCTCCAGCCCGGGCCCGGGCCGAGTACCTCCAGACGGCGCCCGGCGCGGAGAGCTGAGGCCGCTGGTGAAGAGGCGCACGATCTGGGTGCTGGCGGCTGGCGTGGCTGCCGTCGCGGTGGGCGGGGCGGCGGTGGGAGCCGTGGCCCTTCTCGTGCGCGGTGGAGGTCGGGCGCCGGTGGGCTGGAGTCGGGGAGGGGCCTTCCTCTCGCTCAACGTGGGCGGACCGCTCGTCGAGCAGCCCGCGCCCGAGTGGGCCGAGCTTCTGGAGACTCCCCGCCCGTCGCTCCGAGCTCTCGTCGAGGCGGTGGATCGCGCCGCGGTGGACTCACGCGTCAAGGGCCTCGTTCTCCGCGTGACACCCCTCGAGGCGGGCTGGGCGCGAGTGCAGGAGCTGCGCGACGCGGTCGCCCGCTTCAGCCTGACGGGCAAGCCCTGCTGGGCCCACCTGGAGTTCGCGGGGAATCGGGAGTACTACCTGGCCAGCGGATGCTCCAGCATCGCGGCCGCCCCGACGGCGCTCCTCAACGTCTCCGGGCTGGCCGCGGAGGTCACGTTCCTCCGCGGGACCCTGGACAAGGTCGGCGTCGAAGCCCAGTTCGAGGGAGTGGGCAAGTACAAGAACGCTCCCAACCAGTTCACGGAGACGGGCTTCACGGGCCCCCATCGCGAGCAGATGGAGTCCCTGGTGGACAGCCTGTTCGAGCAGTACGTCGCCGCCGTGGGGGAGAGCCGCGGTCTCGACGAGGCGGCGGTGCGCGCTGCCATCGACGAGGGGCCCTTCACTGCCCCCGACGCCCTGGATGCCGGGCTGATCGACGAGCTGCTGTACCGCGACGAGGTGGAGGCGAAGCTGCCGGCCAGCGAACGGGTGGGGGCCACGCGTTACCTGAGGGACTCGCCCGGTTCGTGGGGTTCGTGGTTCGACAAGCGCCCGAAGCTGGCGCTCGTCTACGCCATCGGTGACATCATGCCGGGAGAGAGCACCTCGGGGCCGCTCGGCGGCGGCGGAGTTGCCGGTGCGGACACCATCAGCCGCGGACTCCGCCAGGCCGCCGAAGACGAGAGGATCCGGGCCATCATCCTCCGGGTGGACAGCCCCGGAGGCGTGGGGATGGCCGCGGACGCGATCTGGCGCGAGGTGGGTCGTGCCCGCCAGCACAAGCCCGTCATCGTCTCGATGGGAGACGCCGCGGCCTCGGGCGGG
>CAXMOH010000063.1:0-2626 GCA_964194855.1 uncultured Hyphomicrobium sp. | reverse complement strand
TTCAGACGATGGAGCACGCCACCGCGACCCATGGGCACGCTTCGAGCCGTACTGTTCGATCGTCACCGACGGGCTTTCCGAATGGTGGACGGAGGTTCAAAGAAGCACGGAGGGGAAGCAGGAGGTCGAGTTGAGACCGGCGTACGGCTCAGTCGACGTCGGGTTCCGTCCCCGCTCGCGCCCTGGCGCGGTACTCGGTGGGGTGGAGCCCGGAGTAGGCTCGAAACGCCCTGGTGAAATAGCTGCGGCTCTCGAAGCCGACCCGGCCCGTCACCACTTTGACCGGCAGGTCGCTTCCGGACAGGAGCTCGGCCGCGCGGCGCAGGCGCAGCGTCTTCAGGTAGTCCATGGGCGTGCGTCGGTACGTCCGCTTGAAGTGCTCGGCGAACGCCGCGCGGCTCATGCCCGAGATGTCCGCCAGCCCCTGGAGCGTGTGCGGCGCCTCGGGCTTGTCGGCCATCGCCAGGATGGCCGTTCCGAGCTGGGGCTCCTTCAGGGACGAAATCCAGGGCGCCGGACCCGCCTCGTCCTGCCAATAGCGGCGCAGCAGCACGATGAGGCACTGCTTCATCAAGGTCGCGGTCAGGACCTGCGTTCCCGGCTTGGGGAACGCCAGCTCGGAGAGCAGCAGGCGGATCGCGTCCTTGAAGGACGGCTCCTGGGACACGTCCTCGACGAGAGGCTCCTTCAGACGGTCGAACAACCCGATGGCGCCCTGATGGGTGACCTCGACCCTTCCACACGCCAGCACGGCGCCCGAGTCGCCCTCTCCCACGTCGATCCAGTCCCACCCACCGGAGATCGCCCGGCACACCGGCGTGGGAAACTCGAGCCGAGCGCGGCTGCCGCCGCAGACGACCCGGATGGCCGTCCTGGGCGGCAGGATCAGGACGTGGTCGACGGGAAACGACAGCGCCGCGTGGCCGCGGCGCTGCACCTGGGCGTCGCCGTGGAGGACGTAGTGGATGTGGGCCACCTCGTCCTCGAGGGGCAGGCCCGTCCCGCTCCTGATATCGCATATGGCGAACGGCTTCAGGCGGATCTGGAGCCCGTCGAGGAACTGGTCGAAGGAGAGCATTTCAGTGGCCGTCCGGAAAGGGGATAATCATGAGAGACCCTACACGGCCCATGGCGGAAAGTATAGATCAGGCCATTGCACGCTCAGAGCTCGGCTCGGGCCGGGGTGTCGGCACGGGCCGCCTCGGAGACCGGACCCGGTGACCATGAAGAAGCGGATGGCCTCCGCCACGGCGTCCCGGGTGGCCGGGCTCTGGATGGGCGTCGAGCCCAGGGTGCGGCAGGCCAGGTGCCTCGAGCAGGCGGCCCAGATCATGGTCGAGGCCCTCGCGCAGGAGTTCTCCGAGTCGGCGGTCCTCACGCGGGCGTTCTGTACGGTCCCCTTCGATGCCCTGCCACCGGCGAACCGGCGCTTCACCCAGCGGATGGCCGAGGCGGCCGGAGCCGCGGACGAGCTGAGGACGGTGACCCCCGTCCTGTCGCTGGTTGGCAGCTTCGGAGTCGAACCCGAGTGGTGCGACCGGCGGAAGTCGCGAGGCCACGTCGGCACTCCCCTGATCTCCGAGGCGTTCGTCCACGAGATCCCGATGATCGCGCGGCTGCTCAGCGATCTGGGGATTCCGCTCGGGGACATCGGAACGAACGAGGGCCCGACGATCAAGAACACGATGGCGCGCGCCGCCGGCCTCTTCCACGTGGAAGCGGCCGCCGAGGCCACCGACTCTCACGGGCGCAGGGTCATCCCGGCGCTGGAGTTCGTGTCGCAGTACGGAGTGCAGAGCGTCTTCGGGATCGGCGGCCCCTACGTCGGCGGACAGATCTTCGTGCTCATCGCGTTCTGCCGCGACGCGGTGCCTCGCGCCGCCGCCGAGCAGTTCCTTGCGCTGGTCGCCCAGTTCAAGGCGAAGACGGCCCGCCTGGTGGGCGAGGGCCGGATCTTCGACGGCTGATCAGCCGAAACGCCGAGGCGCAGCTCGGGAGGTCATCTTCGCGATGCCCGGGATACGCGTGTCACTTCGCCGAGCGGGCCGCCGAGACCGCCACCGCCGACACCATCGAGGACCGGTCGCACGGTTGTCAGGCCGTCAGCCACGATGTGACGGTACTCAGGACGATAGGGCACCGTTTTCGGACCCGATCAGACGTCCCGGTCTCTAACGTTGAGTCTGCTGGGCCGAGAGGAGCAGGGAGGCAGAGAGCCTGCAGCGGCAAAGCAGACCCGGCCGTGTCGGTCGGTGGACCGAAGGCATTGAATCAACGGAGGCAGCCCATGGGACAGGAAAATGTCGTGAACGGCATGGACATGGAGAAGCTCGAGACCTTTCGGGCGTCTCTCAAGGAGGACCCGATCACACTGGGTCTCGAGGCGAAGGGAACCTGGGAGGGCCACTCGGGGCGCAGCACGGTGCACATCGGCCCCTACAGGCTTGGCAACGACAAGATCGACCGGCCGACGCGCCACTACACAGTGTCCTATGGCGCGTGGAGGGAAGTGGAAGATGCCCTGGGGTTCGTCGGCCCGACCGATCGTGCCGAGCCGGTCGAGATGGCGTTGAGCGCTGTCGCGGCCTGCTTGTGCAACAGCATCGCCCTGAACGCACCGAGGCAC
>CAXMOH010000062.1:0-5253 GCA_964194855.1 uncultured Hyphomicrobium sp. | reverse complement strand
GATGAACAGCACCTCCGACAGGTCGAACGGCACGCCCAGGTAATTGTCGATGAATGTGTCGTTCTGCGCGGGATCCAACACTTCGAGTAGCGCAGCCGATGGGTCGCCCTGGAACGACGTCCCAAGCTTGTCCACCTCGTCCAGGAGGAAGACGGGGTTGCGCCTCGTCGCCTTCTTCATCATCTGGATGATCTGCCCGGGGAACGCGCCGATGTAAGTGCGCCGGTGGCCCCGGACCTCGGCCTCGTCCCTTACGCCGCCCAGGGAGATGCGGACGAACTTCCGATTGGTGGCCCGGGCGATCGAGCGGGCGAGTGAGGTCTTGCCCACGCCCGGAGGGCCCACGAAGCACAGGATCGGCCCCTTGGGATTGTTGACGAGCTGGCGCACGGCCAGGAACTCCACGATCCGCTCCTTGACCTTCTCGAGCCCGTAGTGGTCCTCGTTGAGGATCTTCTCCGCCAGCGTCAGGTCCTTGCGCTCCCGGGACTTCTTGGCCCAGGGCAACGCGATCAGCCAATCCAGGTAGTTGCGGGAGACCGTGGCCTCGGCCGACATGGGGGGCATGGACTCGAGGCGCTTGAGCTCCTGGACGGCCTTCTCCTCGGCCTCCTTGGGCATGCGCGCCTCTTCGATCTTCTTGCGGAGATCGTCGGTCTCGTTGCCCTTCTCGTCCTTGCGGCCCAGCTCCTTCTGGATCGCCTTCATCTTCTCGTTGAGGTAGTACTCCTTCTGGGCCTTCTCCATCTGCTTCTTGACCCGGCCCTGGATGCGACGATCCACGTTGAGCTTGTCGACCTCGGCCTCGAGAATGGAGGCGATGCGGGTGAGACGCTCCTGGGCCGAGACGATCTCCAGGAGGTTCTGCTTCTCCTCCACCGGCACGACCAGGTGGGAGGCGATGGTGTCGCCGAGCTTGCCCGGGTCCTCGACACGGACGGCGGCCAGCATGGCGTCGTAGTGGAGGTTGTTCGAGAGCTTCACGTACTGCTCGAAGAGCCCGATGGTCTTCGACATGAGGCCCTCGAGCCCCGAGTCCGCCTCGTCCTGTGTCGGCACCACCCTGATGACCACCTGCATGTGGCCGTCCTCGTCCCGGAACTCCAGGGCGCGCGCCCGGTCGATCCCCTCCACCAGGACCTTCACGTTGGAGTCGGGGAGCTTGAGGCTCTGGACGATGTTGCAGACCGTGCCGAGGGTGTAGATCTCCTCGGGAGCCGGGTTGTCGTGGGTAGCGTCGTGCTGGGCCGAGAGGAAGATGCGCTTCCCCCGGGCCAGCGCGAAGTCCAGGGCCTTGATCGAGCTCGGGCGGCCGATGACGAAGGGGATCATCATGTGCGGGAAGACGACGACGTCCCGCAGCGGAACCATCGGCAGTGTTTCTATCTCGTCTGTATTGTCTTGCCCGAACATGAGGCCTCGCTCATCTGGCCAACTGCCGGCGCGCCCGGCAGGGGCTCACCTACACGGTAGCACGCCGGCGGGCGTCAGCCCGCCTTCTCGACCAGCGTGATCGGCTTCTCGCGATCGCGGACCACCTCGCGCGTGACGACGCACTCCCGCACTTTCTTGTTGGAGGGGAGGTCGTACATCAGGTCGAGCATGAGGTCCTCGATGATCATCCTGAGGCCCCGGGCGCCGATCTTGCGCTCCTTGGCGAGCTCGGCGATCTCCAGGAGCGCGTCGTCCGTGAAGCGGAGCTTGACGTTCTCGTAGTCGAAGAGCCGCTGGTACTGCTTGATAATGGCGTTCTTGGGCTGGGTCAGGATCTCGATGAGAGCTGCGCGATCGAGGTCGTGGAGGCTGGCGACCACGGGGAGGCGCCCGACGAACTCGGGGATGAGGCCGTACTTGATCAGGTCGGTGGGCTGCGTCTGCCCGACCAGCGACGTCTTTTCCCGGGCCTTGACCTTCTTCGTCGGCCGATCCGTGTGGAAGCCGAGGGTCTTCTTCCCGACCCGGCGCTCGATGACCTTGTCGAGCCCCACGAAGGCCCCTCCGCAGATAAAGAGGATGTTCGTGGTGTCGACCTGGTAGAGCTCCTGGTGCGGGTGCTTGCGCCCGCCCTGGGGGGGCACGTTCGCGACCGTGCCCTCGAGGATCTTGAGGAGCGCCTGCTGGACGCCCTCGCCGGAGACGTCCCGGGTGATGGAGGGGTTCTCGTCCTTTCGCGAGACCTTGTCGATCTCGTCGATGTAGATGATGCCCTCCTGGCACCGCTCGATGTCCCCGCCGGCGGCCTGGAGCAGCTTGAGGATGATGTTCTCGACGTCCTCGCCAACGTAGCCGGCCTCGGTGAGGGTCGTGGCGTCGACGATGGTGAAGGGGACCGACAGGAGCCGCGCCAGCGTCTGCGCCATGAGCGTCTTGCCGGTGCCCGTGGGGCCGATGAGCAGGATGTTCGCCTTGGTGAGCTCGACCTCGTTGCGGCCGCGCTGCTTGGCGATCTCTATCCTCTTATAATGGTTGTATACGGCGACCGCCAGCTTCTTCTTGGCCTGCTCCTGGCCGATCACGTACTCGTCGAGGAACTTCTTGATCTCCTGGGGCGTGGGGAGGCCGACCCGGCTCGTGCTGCTCTCGGAGCGCCGGTCGTCCGCGATGATGTCGTTGCAGACGTCGACGCACTCGTCGCAGATGAATACCGTGGGGCCCGCGATGAGCTTGCGGACGTCGTTCTGGTCCTTGTTGCAGAACGAGCACCGCAAGGTCTCGTTCTCGCCCGTCCCCTTCTTCATGGTCACCGCTCGCGCCTGCTGATCACGTGGTCCACGAGACCATACCCCTTGGCTTCCTCTGCGTCCATGATGAAATCCCGATCGGCGTCAGCGACGACCTTCTCGAGGGGCTGGCCGGTGTGGTTGGACAGGATCTCGTTGAGCCGGTCCTTGATCCTCAGGATCTCCTTGGCCTGGATGGCGATGTCCGAGGCCTGGCCCTGGGTACCCCCCCAGGGCTGGTGGATGAGGATCCGCGAGTTGGGGAGCGCAAAGCGCTTCCCCTTGGTGCCGGCGCCCAGCAGCACGGCCCCCATGGAGGCCGCCTGGCCCACGCAGATCGTCTGGACGTCGGGCCGGATGAGCTGCATGGTGTCGTAGATCGCCAGCCCCGCGGTGGTCGATCCGCCCGGGCTGTTGATGTAGATGTGGATGTCCTTTTCCGGGTCCTCGGCCTCGAGGAACAGGAGCTGAGCGATGATCAGGTTGGCGATCATGTCGTCGATGGCCGTCCCGACGAAGACGATGTTGTCCTTCAGGAGGCGGGAGTAGATGTCGTACGCCCGCTCTCCGCGGGCGGTCTGCTCCACGACCATGGGGATGAGCGTGCCGCCGAAGACGTTGTGAGCGCTCATGTTAGCTCGATATTAGCATTGGCCTTGAGCAAGTCAAGGATCTTCTCTTCGCGGATGCGCCCGCCGAGCGCTCCAAGATCTCCATCTTTCTGCATCTGAAGGCGCAGCGCCTCGGGGGACTTTTCGAGTCGCTCGGCGAGGCGGGTGACCTCGGCCTGGACCTCGGCGTCGAGGACCTTGACGTGCTCCTGCTCCGCAATCTGATCCAGGAGGACCTCCGCCCGGGCGGCCTTCACCGACTCGTCCCGCTGAGATTCGCGGTACTCGCGCCAATCGACGCCGACCTTGCGGGGGTCGAGTCCCTGCTGGGCGAGGCCTCGGGCCAGGTTCTCGGCCCGCTGGGTCATGTGATGCTCTACGAGGACGTCCGGGACCTCGAAGTCTGCCTTTGCGACCAGCGCCTCGACCAGGGCCGCGCGCGTCTCGCGGGCGACCCGCTGCTCCTCATTGGCCTGCAGCTGGGCTCGGAGCTTGTCCTTCAGCTCGGCCAGGCTGTCGAACTCCCCGAGATCCTTGGCGAACTCGTCGTCGGCCTCGGGGACGATCTTGTCCTTGATGCCCTTGACGGTGGCGGCGTAGTGGACGGTCTTGCCGGCCACCGCCGGGGCGGCGTCGGGGCCCCAGGTGACGTCGAGCTCCTTCTTGTCCCCGACGGCCATGTCGAGGAAGGCCTCGTTCATGTCCGGGTGGTTCCCCTCGTGACCGATCTCGATGAGGGCGTTCTCGTCCCGGCCGCCCTCGCCACCGTCCCTGGGCTCCCACTCGAGGTCCACGACCACGTGGTCTCCCTTGCGGGCCGGCCGGTCCTCGACGGGGTCGAAGCGGGCGGCCTCCTCGCGCAGGCGGTCGAGCTGCTTTTCGACGTCCTCGTCGTTCACGGCCGCACCCTTGACGGAGACGCGGAGGCCCTTCCAGTCGGGGAGCTCGACGAGGGGCAGGATCTCGAAGACGGCGCGGAACGTCATGGGCTCGCCCTCTTCGATCTTCAGCTCCTCGACCTGCGGCGCGGCGAGCGGCTTGAGGCCCCGGCCCTCGAGCTCGTCGAAAACGACCTTGTTGACGAGAGCTTCGGCGGTCTCGGAGAAGATCTCGCTCTTGAACCGGTTCTTGACCACGTTCGGAGGGGTCTTTCCGGGGCGGAAGCCGGGCAGGCGGGCCTTCTTCGCCAGATCCTTCGCGCGGCGGTCGATCTCGGCCTGGACGAGCTCCTTGTCCACCTCGAAGGCAAGGGCCTTCCGGACCGAAGTCTCCTCGATGTAGTCGACTTTCAAGGGATTCCTCTTATCGGGACTGGGACTGCACGTGCAGCCCAACGGAGGGTGCGAGTGACCCATAAGGGTAGCACGGACGCACTGGGATACACTTGCTCTCGTCAGGCCGCGGAAGTGGCGGAACGGCAGACGCGCACGGCTTAGGCCCGTGTGCCCGAAAGGGCGTGGGGGTTCGACTCCCTCCTTCCGCATATAGTATCGAGATCGCCATCCTGGGCACGCGATCTCGATACCTCCGTTCGTTTCCGTCTCCGTTCCGTTCGTTGTCTTTCCGTTCCGTTGCGTTTCCGTGTCTGTTCCGTCCTCGCCCTCTCGTTCTGGCGAGCCGGGCGCCACGGCGCCCCTGCGCCCCACGGCGCGGGAGGGTCCTCCGCGGGGGACGTTCGCGCGCAAGGGAAAAGGACGTAGCGTCTTCGGCGCCGGGAGGCGACACCGGCGTCGAGGTGATCTGATGAAACAGTGCACACGTCTGGTGACGGCTGTCCTGGCGCTCGTGACGCTGCCCGCGGCCGGCTCGGCCGCCGAAAACTGGATCACCACCTGGGGGGCGGCGCCCCCGCGGCTGCAGGCGGAGGGGTTCCTGGTGGAAAACATCACTCCGCCGACCGTCACGAACCGGACGATCCGCCA
>CAXMOH010000061.1:0-8830 GCA_964194855.1 uncultured Hyphomicrobium sp. | reverse complement strand
TCTCCTCGTTCCGGTCGGCGAGCTGGACACCGAAGAAGGTCTCGTCGGGATGGCTGCGCAGCAACGCGAACTCGCTGGTGCTGCCGGAGAGGAGCTTCCGGACGACCGCCATCTCCCCCACGGTGACCTCGGCCCCCATCTCGACGCAGAGGCGCCGGAAGGGCAGGTTCCCCCCGACCGTCAGTGGAGCAAGGACGATCTTGCCGGCGAAGGGAGACGCCGTCATTCCCGGAGAATCTCGAGGACCTGCTGCCCGCCCACGGGGACGCCTTCGCCGCCGGCCTTGTCGGTGTGGCCGTCTTCCTTCGGCGGCGCCTTGCTCTCTTCTCCCGGAGAGAGGAAGAGGTTGGCCGTCAGCCCGTGCTGTGTCGTGTACATCGCGTGGTAGCGCCCCTCTCGACGGATGAGCGTCTCGTGGGTCCCCCGCTCGACGATCTGCCCCTTCTCCACGACGAGGATCTGGTCGGCGCGCCGGATCGTCGACAGCCGATGCGCGATGACGAAGGTCGTGCGACCCGTCATCAGCCAGGCCAGGCCCTCCTGGATCAGCGCCTCGGACTCCGAGTCCAGGCTGGACGTCGCCTCGTCCAGGATGAGGATGCGCGGGTCAGCCAGAATCGCCCGGGCAATCGCCACCCGCTGCCGCTGTCCACCGGACAACCGGACACCACGCTCTCCGACCACGGTGTCGTACTGCTCGGGAAACTCCAGGGCGAACTCGTCGACGTGGGCGAGACGACAGGCCTCCAGGATCGCCTCGAGCGGAGCCTCGGGGCGAGCGAAGGCGACATTGTCCCGGATCGATCCGTCGAAGAGGAACGTCTCCTGCAGGACGACGCCGAGGTGCCGGCGATACGACTCGAGCCGGACGGTCGAGAGGTCGACGCCATCGATCAGGACCCGGCCGGACTCGGGCGAGTGGAAGCCACAGACCAGACCGATCATCGTGGACTTTCCCGCCCCCGAGGGCCCGACGAGCGCGGTGACGGTGTCGGGCCTGGCGCGAAGCGACACGCCTCGCAGGACGGGCTTGTCCGTGGCGTAGGAGAAGCCCACCTCGTCGAAGAGGATCTCGCCCGTTACCTCACCCAGCGACACGGTACGTCGAGGCTCCTCGTCCTCGGGCTGCTCCTTGAGGATCTCCATGGTGCGCTCCAGGCCGGCGAGCGCCTCGGTAAGCTGGGTTCCGATCGTGGCGATCTGGAAGAAGGGACCGACGAGGAGGCCCAGGAACATCGTGTACGTGAAGAAGACGCCCACGGTCATGGTCCCAGCCAGGATCTCCCGAGCCCCGATGTACATCACCGCCGCACCGCCGGCCCCCAGCAGCAGAGTGGACGCCAGGGAGAGCAGCGATGTGGTCGAGAGAGTGCGGAACACGTTGTCGAGAACCCTGCGCACTCCAGCGGCAAAGATGGCGGCCTCGCGGCCTTCCGCCTGGTAGCCCTTCACGACCCTCACGCCTCCCAGCGACTCCGTCAGTCGTCCGGTGACCTCCGCGTAGATCTCGCCCCGCTGCCGGAAGACCGGGCGCAACACGCGCAAGGCGCGAGCAAGCACCAGGCCGAAGACGCCCAGCGACACCAGGGTGAGAAGGGTCATGGGCGGCGAAAGCCACAGCAGCACGACCAACGAAAGGGTGGCGGTGAGGAGCCCCCCGCTCAGCTCGACCAGGCCCGTTCCGATCAGGTTCCGCACTCCCTCCACGTCGGTCATGATCCGCGACACGAGCTCGCCGGTCTTCGTGGCGTCGTGGAAGGCCACCGGGAGCCGCCCCACGTGGGCCTGGACCTTGATGCGCATGTCGGCGATCAGCTGTTGTGCCGCCTTCGAAAGAAGCTGGACGAGCCCGTAGGAGGTCAGGCCCTGGATCAGCGTCGCGCCGAGGACGGCTCCGACCAGGGGCAGCAGCAACTCCACCTGCCGTCGTCCGATGACGTCGTCGATGAGGAACTTGGCCGACCCGGGAAGGACGAGGCCTGCCAGTCGGTTCGCCGCCATGAGGATGAAGCCCAGGGCCAGCAGCCTCCGGCGGGGACGGACGAGCTCCCAGATCTCCGGAAGGAGCGCCCGCAGCCGCTCGGGCTTCGACCCTCTGGCGGCCTGCCTCGACAGCCGGGTGGCAACACGTGCGGCTCTCACCAGGGCATTCTACCGCGGGCGTGGGAGCCCTCTGCCCCTCAGGTGCGTGGCCTGGAGCGGCGCGCGGCTCGAGGCGCCCGGCGCCTCTCGGCGTCCCGGGCAGCCTTCAGCTTGCCCACGAGACGACCCAGGTTCTCCAGGCGGCCGCACTGAAGACAAGCCACCATCGGCCGGTCGAGCCGGTGCAGAAACTTCCGGCTGCACCGGCACTTCACCAGAAGAGCGACGAAGTGGCGCGTCGATCGATGGTGGAGAATCCTCATCCCACCGACGAATACGCAAATGGCATACCGGACTCTACGTATTGCAACCAATGGAGTTACACTCGGCCCGTCCGAATTCGTGCCGGACCGCGGTGTCCGAGGTCGCGTCCCGCCCCTCCTAGGTCACATCCCTGGTCCATGGTCCTCGAGGGCCTCCGCCGCCGCTCTCAGGTAGGATGCGGAGCGAACTGGGCCAACGTCCAGTTCACGTCGAGCCACTCCGCTCCTTCCTTCAGGCCCGCGGTCTGCGCCAGTCCTGCTCCCACGGCCAGCGAACCAGAGCCTGTCGGCGTCGTCGGCGACGATCGCCTGCCGAGCATTGCCCCGGCTCGTCAGATGCCAGATCGCGCCGGCGTGCTCCAGCCTGGGGGGACGTGCGGCAGAACTGCCGTGCCCGCTGGTGCGCCCGGTAGGACTCGAACCTACAACCCCGAGCTTAAAAGGCTCTCGCTCTACCATTGAGCTACGGGCGCGGGTCCCGAACAGCCCAGGGGAGAGCCGGGCGCTCAGAGGGAACGCATGTTAACACGCGCCCCTGGCTCGGATAGTTCACCAGATTCCGGTGCGACGCGCGATAGCGCGCCTGCATCAGTCGAACCAGGACGCCAGCGCGCTCCTGGCCCGAATGATCGTGTGCTCCCTGTCGGGACCCGTGGAGACGAGGCCCACCTCGGCCCGGGCGAGCTCCGAGAGCCGTTCGACGTACACGCGGGCGGCTTCTGGAAGATCCGCCCACTCCCGGATTCCAAGCGTCGGAGACTTCCACCCGGGGAGCTTCTCGAACACCGGCGTGCAACGCTCGAGCACCGCGACGTCCGACGGAAGCTCCTCGAGGGTCTCGCCTTCGAAACGGTAGGCGACACAGACCGAGATCTCGTCGAGCTCATCGAGGACGTCCAGCTTGGTCAACGCCAGCGTGTCGAACCCGTTGATGCGCGTGGCGTAGCGTGCCGCCACGGCATCGAACCAGCCGCAGCGCCGAGGGCGTCCGGTGGTCGACCCGAACTCGCTCCCCCGGGTGCGAAGCTCCTCGGCATCCGCTTCCCTGGCCTCGCTGGGAAACGGTCCCGTTCCCACGCGGGTGCAGTAGGCCTTCGCCACGCCCATCACGCCGTCGATGCACGCGGGAGGCACACCCGCTCCGGGCGCGACGCCTCCGGCAGTGGCCGTAGACGAGGTGACGAACGGGTAGCTCCCGTGATCGAGATCCAGAAGGGTGGCTTGCGCCCCCTCGAAGAGGACCGAGTAGCCCCGGGCCATCTGCTCGTGCAGAACGAGAGAGGTGTCCTTGATCCTGCTCCGGTGCCGCTGGCCGAACGCCGTCAGATCGGCCACGACCTCGTCCCAATCGACCTCGGTCTCGCGACCGGCCCCGCGGAAGATGTCCTCGTAGTGACGCCGCGCGGCGGCCATCTTGTCCGGAAGGCCCTCGGGCCGCAGCAGGTCCCCCATGGTGACGCCACGCCGACCCACCTTGTCCTCGTACGCCGGGCCGGTCCCTCTCAGCGTCGTGCCGATCGCCCGACTGCCCCGCTGCTCTTCCGAGAGCGCTTCGAGAGCGTGATGGTGCGGCAGGATGAGGTGTACCCGATCCGAGATCACCAGATCCTTGCCGACCTCGACGCCGAGATCCTCTATCTCCTTTTTCTCGCGCTCGAACGCCGCGGGATTGATGACCATCCCGTTCCCGGCCACGCAGAGGACGCCGGGGTGGAGGATCCCCGAGGGGATCACGTGCAGGATGAACTTCTTCTCGCCAACGATGACCGTGTGCCCGGCGTTGTGGCCGCCGTTGAATCGCGCCACGACCTGGACACGGGGCGTGAGAAGGTCGACGATCTTGCCTTTGCCTTCGTCGCCCCATTGGGCGCCGACGATCACGATATTGGGCATGTGTGGGAGCCGTCGTGGCTCGAGCTACTCGAGGGCAGGCTCCGGCGCGTGAGTCGGCGTCGCCCGCAGCGGCTCGGCCTCAAAGGTGTAGCTGCACTCCTCTCCCAGCTCGCGAAGGTCCGCGGCACGGAGGGGAAAGAGGCGACACTGGGAAAATCGCCTGGAATAGATTCGACAGGAGTACTGGCCCTCGTCGTCGGTTCCCAGGAAGGGGCAGCGAAACAGGATCTTGCAGCACGCGCCGCAGCGATTGCACTCCCCGCCGCGCTTCTCCAGCAGGGAGTCGGTGTCCTCTCGCAGGACGGAGCCTTGCACGAAACGTCGTGCCTTCCCTCTGAGCTGTAGCGACACCTGTGTCCAGTCGGACATCCCATCCCTCAATTTCGGGCCAGCAGAATGGTCGATTCTATCCGTGACCCTTCGGGGGGGCAAGGTCAAGGGCGTGCTATATTGCCGCTCCCCTTCCGCATGGATCCGAAGACCGAGCACGATCCGCTTCCGATCGATGGAGCGCAGCTCGACCTTTCGGGCCTCGAGGACGTGGCACGAGGGGGTCGCTCGATCGTCCTCCGGCCGGAAGCCAGGGACGCCGTCCTCGCTGCGCGGCGCGTGGTCGATGACGCCGTCGATCGCGGCGCCGTCGTCTACGGGGTCACCACCGGATTCGGCAACTTCGCCGATGTCCACATCCCCCGGGACCGGTTGCGGGAGCTGCAGCTCAACCTCATCCGCAGCCACGCCGCCGGCGTGGGAGACCCCCTTGGTGAAGCAGAGACACGCGGACTCATGCTCCTGCGTGCCAACGTGCTCGCCAAGGGTTTCTCCGGGATCCGCCTCGAGACGCTGGAGCTTCTCGTGGCCATGCTCAACCGGGGCGTGCTCCCGGTGGTGCCGTCGCGGGGCTCGGTGGGCGCCAGCGGAGACCTGGCCCCCCTCGCCCACCTGGCGCTGCCGCTGGTGGGTGAAGGAGAGTGCGTGTTCGAGGGACGACGGCTGGCAGGCGACGAGGCGCTGAAGGCCGCCGGGTTGACCCAGGTGACCCTCGAGCCGAAGGAGGGCCTGGCCCTCATCAATGGAACGCAGCTGATGACGGCGGTGACCGGCCTGGCCCTCATCGACGCGCAACGTCTTGCCCGGACCGCCGACGTGCTGGGGGCGATGACTCTCGACGCCCTCCAGGGAACGGACGTGGCCTTCGACGAGCGCATCCACGCCACCCGTCCGCACCCCGGCCAGGTCGCGTCCGCGAGGGCGCTGCGGCAGGTCCTCGCGGGCAGCGCGCTACGGGCCTCCCATCTGGAGTGCGGCGAGGTCCAGGACGCCTACAGCCTGCGGTGCATGCCCCAGGTTCATGGCGCCGTGCGCGACGCGCTCGACCACGTCCAGCGAGCGGTCTCGATCGAGATGAATGCCGCCACCGACAATCCCATGGTGTTTGCCGAGAGCGGAGACATCGTCTCGGGCGGCAACTTCCACGGGCAGCCCGTGGCGATCGCCGCCGACATCCTCGCGATCGCCGGCGCGGAGCTCGGATCGATCAGTGAGCGCCGAACCGAGCGCCTGGTGAATCCAGCCCTCTCCGGCCTCCCCGCCTTTCTCGCCCGGGACGGTGGCCTGCAGTCCGGCCTCATGATGGCCCACGTCACCGCCGCGGCCCTCGTGTCCGAGAGCAAGGCTCTCGCCCATCCGGCCAGCATCGACTCGATCCCCACCTCGGCGGGCAAGGAGGACCACGTCTCGATGGGTGTGAGCGCGGCCCACAAGGCGGCCAGCATCATCGCGAACACGAGGCGGGTCCTGGCCATCGAGCTCGTCGCCGCGGCCGAAGCGTTGGAGCATCGCCGTCCTCTCCGCTCGTCGGGAGCTCTCGAGGCGGTTCACTCGCTCCTCCGACGTCACGTCGACGCCCGCGAGTCCGACCGCATCGTCAGCCCCGACATCGAGGCGGCAGCGGCGCTCATCGCCTCCGGAGAGGTCCTCGGCGCGGCCGAGGCGGTTTGCGGTAGGCTGGGGCTCTAGGAGGTTCCCCGCCCGATGGCTCTGCTCACGTCGTTGCGCCTGCGGGCCCCCTGGGTGGCCGGCGCCGTGCTGCTGGCACTCGTGGGGCTGCCGGCGATCATTCTCGGGCTGCGCTTCGGCCTCCGCTACTGGCCGTACCTCGTCGGAGCCGCCGCGTTCCTGGTCCTCCTCGCCGGTTGGGTGGAGAGGATCTGGCAGAGCCGTCCCCTGCGGCGCCCAGGATCCCGTTCAGGCAACAAGAGCCGCTTCCGCGTGATCCCCGGGGGACGGGCGGAGCCGCGGCCTTCCGAGAACGACGACGACGACAAGCCGCGATGGCTGATGTGACGGGGTCCGCCGGGCCCCGGACGATCCGCGCACCCCGGGGCACGACCCTCTCCTGCAAGTCCTGGCAGCAGGAGGCGGCGCTTCGCATGCTCATGAACAACCTGGACCCCGAGGTTGCGGAGCGGCCCGAGGATCTGGTCGTCTATGGCGGCATCGGCAAGGCCGCCCGCAACTGGGAGTGCTACGAAGCGATCGTCCGTTCGCTCCGGGAGCTCGGGAACGAGGAGACGCTGCTCGTCCAGTCCGGCAAGCCCGTGGGGATCTTCCGCACTCACGCCGCGGCTCCGAGAGTTCTCATCTCCAACTCCATGCTCGTTCCGGCCTGGGCCACCTGGGAGCACTTCTACGAGCTCGACCGCAAGGGCTTGATGATGTTCGGCCAGATGACCGCGGGATCGTGGATCTACATCGGGACCCAGGGAATCCTCCAGGGAACCTACGAGACGTTCGCCGAGGCCGGGCGTCAGCACTTTGGCGCCAGCCTGAAGGGGCGCCTGGTCCTGACGGCGGGGCTGGGAGGCATGGGCGGAGCGCAGCCCCTGGCGGCGACGATGAACGAGGGGGTGATGATCGCGGTGGACGTCAACCGCCATCGGATCGAGCGCCGGCTCGAAGCGCGCTACCTCGACACGATGACCGACGACCTGGGCGAGGCGCTGGATCGCGCCGGTGAGGCCGTGGAGGCGGGCCGGGCTCTCTCCATCGGGCTCCTGGGCAACGCCGCCGACGTGCTTCCGGAGGTCGTGCGGCGAGGGGCCGCTCCGGATCTGGTGACCGACCAGACCAGCGCCCACGATCCCCTGAACGGGTACGTCCCCAACCGGATGAGCTACGAGGAAGCGCTGGCGCTTCGAGACGCGGACCCCGCGCGGTACATGGCCGAGGCCCGTCGGAGCATGGGCGAGCACGTTCGGGCCATGCTCGATCTGAAGGAGCGCGGATCGATCGTGTTCGACTACGGCAACAACATTCGAGCCGAGGCGCAGAAGGCCGGCGTCGAGGACGCGTTCGAGATCCCCGGCTTCGTGCCGGCGTACATCCGGCCGTTGTTCTGTGAAGGGAAGGGGCCGTTCCGGTGGGCGTGTCTGTCGGGCGAGGCGGACGACCTGGCGGCCACCGACGACGCGGTGTTGGCCACGTTTCCCGAGGACGAGGCGCTGGCCCGGTGGATCACGCTGGCCCGGGAGCGGGTGCGGCCCCAGGGGCTGCCCTGCCGGATCTGCTGGCTGGGGTACGGGGAGCGGGCGAAGCTGGGGCTCGTCTTCAACGACCTGGTGAGCAGCGGGAAGGTGAAGGCGCCGATCGTCATTGGACGGGACCACCTGGACGCAGGCTCGGTGGCGTCGCCAAATCGCGAGACCGAGGCGATGAAGGACGGCTCCGACGCCGTCGCCGACTGGCCGATCCTCAACGCGCTGCTCAACGCGGTGGCGGGGGCGACCTGGGTCTCGGTGCACCACGGCGGGGGCGTTGGGATGGGCTACTCCATTCACGCAGGGATGGTGGTGGTCGCGGACGGGACGGACGAGGCGGCGGAGCGGCTCGAGCGGGTGCTCACGACCGACCCGGGAACTGGCGTTATGCGGCACGTCGATGCGGGGTACGACCGGGCGATCGAGGTGGCGCGGGAGCGTGGGGTGCGGATCCCGATGGGCCAGCGGTAACGTTCTGGTTCCCGACGCTCGCGTCGTTCTGTCGGCCGGCGAGGTCCCCTCCGCGGGGGACGTTCGCGGGCACCCCTGCCCGCCCATCCGGCTTGCAGGGCGCGCGGAAAAGCAGAAGGAACGTCTTTGCCCGCTCACTCGGGCGTCGGGCGGAGTCCAAATCGTCAATGCACCGACTAACGCCCCCGCTGCGGGGACCTCGCCGGCCTGGGTGCGCGAGCGTCGCTGGTATCGTCCCGGGGGTGTGGCCGCGGGGGGGGTGAAGAGGCTTGGTGAGGCTGGAGGTGCGAGGCGACGTTCGCGGTCTTAGCTCAGGAGGGGGTCGAGGAGTTTGGCGAGTTGGGCGCGGGTCATCTTGCCGACGCGTTGCTCGACGACCTGGCCGGCCTTCAGGACGATGAGGGTGGGCATGCCGGTGATGCTGTATTTGAAGGGGACCTGGTCGTTTTCTTCGACGTTGAGCTTGCCCACACGCACGCGGCCCTGGTAGTCGCCGGCGATCGCTTCCAGGTCGGGAACCAT
>CAXMOH010000060.1:0-4035 GCA_964194855.1 uncultured Hyphomicrobium sp. | reverse complement strand
GGCACTCCTTCGTCCTCCCCCTCGGGGACGATCTGGAAGCCGCCGCGGTCGAGGAACATGGTGGCCTCGGTGCCGTGGAAGGAGATCCCGTAGGAGTGTCCGTCCAGGGGGAAGCCGTTGGCCACCCGGTTCTCGTACGTGCACACGAAGCCCGGGTAGCGGTACGTCGCCTGCAGAGTGTCGGGGGTCTGGCGGTTGTCCTTCAGCACGAGCTTGCCGCCGTGGGTGCTGACCGTCTCCGGGGCGTCCACGTCCATGGCCCACTGGACGATGTCGATCAGGTGCACTCCCCAATCGGTCATCATCCCGCCGGCGTAGTCCCAGAACCACCGGAAGCTGGCCCACCGCTGGTACTCGAGGTCGTCGTTCAGGAACACCCCGAAGCGGTTCTCGTTGAAGGGGACCTTTGGCGCGGGCCCGAGCCACATGTCCCAGTCGAGGCCCTCGGGCACCGACCCATCGGGAGGGCTCCCGATACCGTCGGGCGCGTCGTTGCCGTAGTTCCAGGTCCGCACGAAGGTGACGTCGCCGAGGGTGCCGCCCCGAACGAGCTCCGCGGCGTACTTGAAGTGGGGCGCCGATCGCTGCTGCGTGCCCACCTGGACGATGCGGTCGTTGCTCCGCGCGGCCTCGACCATCTTGCGACCTTCGGCGATGGCCACCGACGTGGGCTTCTCGACGTAGACGTCCTTGCCCGCGTCGCACGCCATCACCGTGGCGAGCGCGTGCCAGTGATCCGGGGCGCCGATGACCACGGCATCGATGTCGTCCCGTTCCAGGATCTCTCGGAAATCCGTGTACGTCTTCGCGTCGGGCGCCTTCGCCACCGCAAAGCGCAGGTTCGGCTCGTACACGTCGCACAGCGCCCGCACCTCCGCATCGGGCTCGGCCAGCAGGTTCTCCAGGTGTCCCCGGGACATCCGGCCCACGCCGATCATCCCGACGCCGATGCGGTCGTTGGCGCCTGCAGTCCGGGCGTGGCTCTTCGCCGCGGGGGCCAGGGCCGCGGCGCCCAGGGCCAGTGTCTTGACGAAGTCTCGACGGGTCGGTGCCTTGGTCGCGCTCATGGCCACGCCTCAGGCCTTCAGCGTCTTGTAGTACGCGATGCTCTGCGGAATCTGGGCCACCGGGTCCCGGCTCTCGTCCTCGAGGTAGTGAATCTCCACCCCGGCCGCCTCGCCGGCCTTCACGACGCCGGCGATGTCGATCGTGCCGGTGCCCAGGACGACCTTGGCGTCGGGGCCGGTGTCGTCGCCCTTCGCCTTGTCCTTGAGATGCGTGTACCAGAAGCGACCCGGGTACTTCTTCATGAGCGCGAGCGGGTCGACCCCGGCGGCCGTGACCCAGAACACGTCCAGCTCGAAGCCGACGTCGGGACCCACCTCCTCGGCGAAGAGGTCGAACAGCGTCCCCTCGGGCGCGGGCCCGAACTCCTGGCTGTGCATGTGGTAGCCAAAGCGCTTCCCTGCCGCCCGGATCCGCTTGGACCATCCGACGAAGGCGCCGGACGCTCTCAGCATCTCTTCGCGCGTCGCCGCGCCGTGCTTGTCGTGAGGAAGCGACGGCTGGATGATCGTGGTCGCCCCGAGGGTCTCCGCGTCCTTGAGGACGGTCGAGAGATCGTTTCCCAGGGCGTCCCATCCGATGTGCATGGCCTGACAGCGCAGGCCCGCCTTCTTGAGCTCCGCGGCGAACTCGGCTGCGGTCCGCCCGTAGAAGCCGGCGGACTCGACCTCCTCGATGCCCCATGCCCTGATCATCTTCAGGTTCCCCGGAAGATCCTTCTCGAGCAGGTGTCGCAGGCTATAGAGCTGTAGGCCCAGCGGCGGCTTCGTCGCCGCGGCCGCGTGGCCGAGGCGCCCGCCGGCCACGGCGACCCCCAAGCCCCCTGCCATCGTGCCCAGGAACGATCGTCGAGTGGTCATGGTGCTCCTCCTCTTTCGCCTGGGCATTCAATCACGAAATCCCCTCCGTGGCACTTGGGATGGGCCGCAGCCGCCCACCGGTCCACATCGCGAGGCCCGGGGGCCGTCGGTTCTGGCCGGCCCCCGACGGAGCGCAGGCCGTGCCGCTGTCCGACTTCCCCGACCTGGTGGAGAAGGCCCGCAGAGTCGCGGCAGCAGTCGGGCGCTCGATCCGGGTCCCCACACCCCAGCCAGTCGCCACGCCCTAGGCTCCCACCGGTGTGTTCGCGCAGCCCTCTCTGCGCGGTCGGTTATGATCTCGCCACTCGTTTTCCAAGGAGACGGAGAGACATGAAGCACGGTGTCGCAATAACCCTGATGGCGGCTCTGGCGCTGGCTACGGAAACGGCCGCCGGGACGGCGGAGGTCGAACGGCTGGTGGCGGCGCTCCTCGGATCGACGCCCATGGAGGAGGACCTGCGCGTCCTCACCGACGAGATCGGCGGGCGCGTGACCGGGTCGCAGGCCAATCGCCGGTCCGTCGATTGGGCTCTCGAGCGATTCCGGAACGCCGGGGTCGACGCACGGGCCGAGGCCTTCACGATGCCCGCGCTCTGGCTGGAGCGCTCG
Source organism: uncultured Hyphomicrobium sp. (assembly GCA_964194855.1). Taxonomy (GTDB): domain Bacteria; phylum Acidobacteriota; class Vicinamibacteria; order Fen-336; family Fen-336; genus JAJDNS01. The sequence continues at coordinate 1,501 of CAXMOH010000060.1, read as the reverse complement.
ACGCGAGTCTCTATCGAGGGTGACGTGGCGTTCGGTGCACGGGCAGTGGCCATGCCCTTCACGCCGCCCACTCCGCCCGGGGGACGCGTGGCACGCCTTCTCGACGGTGGCAGCGGGTCCGACACCGACTTCGCCCGTCTGGGCTCGCGCGTCCGGGGGGCCTTTGTCCTGATCGAGACCCGGGAGCTCACGGGCCTCGGCGGTCTGTTCCGCGAGTACGCGGACGCCAACGCCATCGACACGCGCGCCGTGGCCGGGGCGGCCGCAGGTGTGGTCGTCATGGCTTCCCGGCCCGGCGACGTCCTCTACCGTCACATGCCGTCGGCCGGCATGGACAACACCCTCACACAGATCATCCTCGAGCGAGACGCCGCGGAGCGGGCGCTGCGCCTCCTCCGGGCAGGACGGCAGCTGACCCTGCGAGCCCAGGTCGACGCCGAGACCGGCGGCCCGTACGAGAGCCACAACGTCATCGGGGAGATCCCGGGAAGCGAGCGACCCGAGGAGGTCGTTCTCGTGGGCGCTCACCTCGACTCGTGGGATCTGGGCACCGGGGCCCTGGACAACGGATGCAACGTCACGATGCTCATCGACCTCGCCCGTCAGATCCGCCGCCTCGGCCTCACGCCCCGGCGCACGATCCGCTTCGCGCTCTGGAACGGCGAGGAGCAGTCGATGATCGGCTCCTGGGGCTATGTCAGGACTCACGCGGACGAGCTCGATCGACACGTCATGGCGGCGTCGTTCGACCTGGGCAGCGGGCGCATCAACGGGTTCTTCACCAACGGACGGGCGGAGTTGGTGGAGTTCGTCGACCGCGCACTCGCTCCGGTGGCCGGTCTGGGCCCCTTCAGGCAGGTGAACGAACCGATCGTGGGGACCGACAACTTCGACTTCATGCTCGAGGGGGTGGCCAACCTCGTCGCCAGCCAGGAGTCGGCCAACTACGGCCCCAACTACCACGCCCGATCGGACACCTTCGAGGAGGTCGACCTGCGCCAGCTGCGGGCCAACGCGGCCGTGGCGGCGGCGCTCACCTGGGCCTTCGCGGATGGCGAGGTGACCTGGGGCCGCCACGACCGAGCCCAGGTCGAAACGCTCATGGAGGAAAGCACCCTCAGGGACCAAATGCAGGCGATGGGCTTCGGGTTCTGGGCGCAGTGGACGAGCGGAGAGCGAGGCCGACAGCCCTGAGCGCGCCTCGACCGGATCGCCAACAGGCATCTCGATCTTCTCACCGGGACGAGGTAGTCTTCCGCGTCGCAACACGGAAAGGAAGGTCATGAGACCGCACCGACTTCACGGCACTCTGTTGATCGTCCTGCTGGCGCTCCTGCACGGGAGCGCTCAGACCGCCACCCCGGCGGATCAGGATGCACAGTGGGTGCCGATGTTCAATGGGGAGGACCTCACGGGCTGGGACACGTTCTTGAGCTACCAGCCGGACTCGGGCTCCAAGGAGATCCTCGGGGTCAACAAGGATCCCGGCGGGGTCATCACC
>CAXMOH010000059.1:0-3456 GCA_964194855.1 uncultured Hyphomicrobium sp. | reverse complement strand
CGTATAGGCGTCGCCGGCGACCGTGGTCGCGAGCATCGTCAGGCTGAAGGCGGCGGACATGGGTGGCGAGACCCGGTCCTCGTTGGGCACGAACTCCAGAGCCGCCACCCGGCCGCCGCGCTTGAGCGAGACGTGCACCTTCTTCAGGAGCTGGACGCAGGTCGGCGGGTCGAAGTGGTGGAGGAAGTTCGTCAGCAGAGCGATGTCGTACGGCCCGCCGAACTCGACCTCGAAGGCGTTCCCCGCCCGCGTCTCGTAGCGGTCCTGAACGCCGGCGCGGCGGGCGTTGGCGCTTGCGACCTCGAGCACCGGGGCCCAGTCGACGGCCACGATGCGGGCCTCGGGGTTCTGCTTCGCCACCTCGATGCCGAAGAGCCCGTGACCGGCGGCGATGTCCAGGACGGCCACCGCACCCTTCGCGCCGTCAAGCACGATGGCGCCGAGCGGCGCCGCCATCGGGGCCATCATCGGGGCCATGCTGTGGGCGAACTCCACCCAGACGGGGTTCTCCGGCTCCACCGTGCCCTGGCCGGGAAGGGCGGTGCGCCCGGTGCGAACGATGTCGGACAGGCGGTCGAACGGCTCCTGGATCTCCGGGGTGCCGAGGAAACGCGCGGTCGAGGCCACGCAGGCCGGGGAGCGCGGGTCGAGGAACATCGCGCTCGTGGGGGTGTTCGCGTAAATCTCTTCGGACTTTTCCAGAAGGCCGACGACCGTGAGGAAGTCGCAGAGGATGCGAGTCCCGCGCTCGGAGGCCCCGCAGCGCTGCGCGAGCGAGGCCACGTCCCCCGGTCCTTCACCAATGGCGCGGAACAGGTCCAGCTCGATGGCCGCGCGCAGCGCCGCCGTCCGCTGGTATGCAAACAACGTCTCGAAGACGAGCGCGGGTGAAGGTGCTTCATGCGCCTCGGGGTCGGATGACATGACACGCCTCCTTCACGAGCGCAGGGCACGAGCCCCCGCCGGCGGAGCGACCGAAACAGGATTCTGGGATGCTGCGGCTACGCACTCTATACCATCGGCCCCTCTTTCACGGCGTGAGGAGAGGGGATAGGAGACTGCTTTCGCGACATCTCTCCCACGGAGCGTGGCTGCTGGGTGAGAGGGCTTCTTGGGGGGTTGTCGAGACCCTCCACGGACCCCAAGCGGGCGGGGAGCGTGACCCGCGTGGGCGGAGGATCTCCGTTCCGGCGCCGGCTCGACAACTCCCCCTTCCCTGGGTCGTGCATCCACGGGGTGAGACGACTCTCATTCGGTCCTCGAGGCCGTGAAGGCGAAGGGCGACCGCCTGGACGACAAGGGCAACATCGTCGGGCTCGGCGCCTGAGGGCCGCTCAGCTCGCGGCCAACGGCCTCCTACTAAGGCAGTCCTCTCGATTCCGGGAAGAAAGCGAACCATCCTTCCCTGTAGACGAGAATCCCTGTGAGAAGGTCGCCTTCGCCGTCCTCAGCCCAGGCCGTCATGGCGTCCGCGTCGTGAAAGACTCGAACGACGACGAGACTCCGCCCTAGGAGTCCGTGGTCGTCACTGGTTTGTCGCCTCGCTCGAGTGCAGAACTGCGTAGCGAGAGTGGACTTGCTTCTGTTCCCGTACAGACCCCCCTCGACGGGCCCTGCTATTTCAACCCCTCCATCAGCGCCAAGTGCGAGATCATCCGCCGGTGGGTGAAGGCGTGAGCGGCGCCGTCCGCCGAGATCCTCACGTAGTCTGCGATGAAGACGCCGGCGGGATCGATGGCCGTCAGCTCGCGCCACAAGCTGCGCTCTCCCGTCACAGTGTCGACCCGCACGATGGGCGCCGGCACGGCAGACGAGGCGAGCACGTAGAGATGGATGCCGTCGCGATCGAAACGCAGCGGTAGGTCGCCGGGAGTGAGCCCCGCAACGGGCCAGGGCCCTTCGCCGTTCATGTCGAACTCCACCGCAGCACCGTCCGCTTGCTTCAGCAGCGCTCGGTTGCCGTCGATGGAGACGGCGAGACCCATCGACGTCAGGGCAAAATCCGGCGGAGTGATGGCGCGCGGCGCGCCGTCATCGGTGAGGGGCAGGTGATACATCCGCACGACTCCGTTGCTGTCGCGGCCCGCAAAGAGCAGGGCTCCCGGGTCGGCCTCGGCCTCTCCGGCGATCCATGCGCCGTCGGCCCTCAGGGGATGCACATCGCCGAGCTCGAGGATTCTCGGCTGGCCCGGACCGGTGGGCATGAGGACCAGCTCGGGGTCCTCGCCGGACCATCGTTGGACCATCGCGACCAGGCGAGTGTCCGGCGACATCGCCACGACGGAGCCGTAGCCCACGAGCAAGGGCGCGGCCCCGGTCATCTCGCGCAAGTAGATCGCATAGCCGTCGGTCGTCTGCTCGGTGCCCTCCTCGAACACGACCCACCGACCGTCGCTGCTCAGGCTCTTCGGAACTGTCCAGTCCAGCCAGCTGAGGTTGATGTCGGCGTCGGCTCCCGGGGTGCGAACGATCATCTCGCGACGGCTGTTCGTGGCGGCAATCAGGAGGGTCCCCGAGGCATCGACGTCCAGCAACCTCATGCCCTGCGTTGCTCCAAAGAGCTTGCGTGGCGGCTCTCCCGGGCGGACGGAGAACAAGGCCCCTGTCGAGAACCAGATGCTCTCCCCGTCTGGCGCCCACAATAATCCCCAGTCACCGCCGCTCGTGACGGTCTCGACGGCCCCCTGGCGATCGACGATCCTGACCACGGCCACGTTGTCGCCCCGGGCCGGGTTGTCGGCAATGAGGACTCGGTCGCCGTCCGCGTGAACGCGCACGTCGCTGATCCAGCCGGGCGACTCGTAGAGGACGGTGCCGATCGGGTACTCCAGCCGGACGACGCCGTCCACCTCGTGGGCAACGGCCAGGCTCTGGCCATCGGGCGCCCAATCGGCGACGAGCACATTCTCGAGGAGCTCTCTCGGTGCAGCGCCACCGGGTCGGGCCACGGCCAGGGTCCCGATGGCCTCCCAGCCGTAGGGATGGCGTCGATCGAGGGAGAGAGCCAGCTCACCTGTCGACGAGATGCTCAGCAGGTCGGCCTCTTCCGATCGGACGGGCTCGGACGTGCGCTTGCCCCGGGCTCCGCCGTAGAGGCGAAGCGGGCCACCCTCCCAGCTCGCGCTGTACAGGACCGATGCCTCTCCGGGGACGAAGCGGGCGGCGGTGACCGTCCCCCGGCGCGAGCTGAGTCTGGTGAAGGACGGGGGTTCGGCCGCCCTCGGGCTTGGCCGAAAGAGGAAAGAGGCCACCCCCCCGATCAGAGTCCCAAGCAACACCAGCCCCACCATCCCAACGGCACCGGTTCGCCATCGTCGACCGGCCCCCCCGGGAAGCGCGGGGATCGCCCTGCTGGAGATGTTGGAGTCCGACAGTGCCCGCAAGCTGAACGCCAGGTCGTGCGCCGAGTGGAACCGCTCGCCGATGCGCTTCTCCAGGCAGCGGACGATGATCGCC
>CAXMOH010000058.1:0-4038 GCA_964194855.1 uncultured Hyphomicrobium sp. | reverse complement strand
GCGTTGTCCCAGGTCAGCTTGGTCAATGGACGAGGCAGCTCCTGCAGCCAGCCCAGGTTGGCGAAGCGTCCGTCGAAGACGCCGGGATCGGCACGGAAGGCGATCTCCAGACCCGGGGCCGCCCCACCCTCGGGGGCACGGGCCCAGTCGCCCACCGTAACGGACACGGCCTTTTCTTCGAAGGCCGTACCGGCCACCACGCCGTCGTGCAGAGCGCGGCTCCACGCCTTTTCGAACTCGTCGCCGTCACCGAGCACGTCCATCCAGTGCTCGCGGACGATCTCGTATCCCTTGGGCTCGGAGCCTTCGACGAACGCGGCCATGAGCTCGTGCATCGAGAGCCCGCCGTAGAGCGGGGCGATCAGGGGCTGGACGATCGAGACGGTGCCACAGGCCGCCCGCGCGTCGCTCCAGCTCTCCAGGGGGTGCGCCGCCGGGAGATGCCATTGGCACAGCACCGCGGTCTCGTCGAGATACAGGCCGTGGTGGATGCGGAGCGCGACACGCTCGAGGGCCTCGGCGAACCCGAGGTCGGCAGGCGCGGCATACACAGGGTTCGCGCCGGTGACGACCAGCATCTCGACGCGACCGGCGTTCATGTCGTCGACGAGATTCTGAAGCGTCCCGTCGGAGGCCGCATCGGCGGGCTCGGTGTAGACGACGGTGGTGCCCACGGCGCCCAGCGCTTCGTTGATCGCGTGGGCGACGGCGTGAACGGCCGGGGGCTGCGTCTCCCCGGCCAGCACGATCGCGCGAGAGCCGGCACGCTCGAGGTCCTTCACGAGAGGGGCCACCCACGGGTGGTCGACACCGCCTTCGACGCCCAGGCCGAGGCCCGCCGCCACCGCCCGGGCAAAACCCTCGATGGCGGAGCTGCGGAGGACAAGGCGGTGGTCGGCGGACGCACCCGTCGACGTTGGTGAGCCTTCCACGACGTAGAGACGATTCATCTCCGGCTTCCGGGGGTCGACCTTGCGTCGCGCGGCGTACTCGCGCACGAGACGGAGGCTCGCGGGATGGCTCGACACGAAGTCGGCCTCGAGGCTCAGGATGACGTCGGCGTTCTCGAAGCGGTACTGGGGCTCCACCGCTTCGCCGAAAGCCAGGGTCGCGCCCGCGCGGACGTTGTCGCGATCCGCGGGCTCCCAGCTCACCCATTTCGCCTCCGGCAGCTCGGCCCGGAGGGCCTCTCGCTGGGCGGCGAGGGTGGGCGAGGTCATCCGCCCGGAGAGAACCCGGAGACCGGCGCCGCCTGCCTCCCCCAGCGGCTCGAGCGCCTCCCGAAGGGCCGCCCGAAAGGCGCCCCACGTGCGCTCCTGACCCAGGTGGCGGACGCTCCCGGAACGGTCCGGGTCGTACAGGCCGAGGACGTGGGCCTGCCCGAACACGTCGGTCGCGCCGAGGCTTTGCGGGTGGTCGGGGTTTCCCTCGATCTTGGTCGGCCGCCCCTCGTTGCTCTCCACGAGGATGCCCCGGGCGTAGCCGTCGTGGGAAGCGGCGGTGGCGAAGAAGAGCGGACGGCCCGGCACCATGTGCTCGGGCTGTCTCACGTAAGGGAAGATCGTCTCCTCCGGCTGCTTCGTACACGCGGTGAGCCCGGCCAGGGCCAGCGACGCGCCCATGAGCGTCAGGAACTCGCGCCGGCCCTTCGCGTCTTCGAAGGACGACGCCTGCTCGGGAAACTCACGGTGGAGAAACTCCAGGAAGCCGGGGCTCTCTGCGAGCTCGTCGAGGCTCTTCCAGTAGCGCCGCTGGGCGCCGCCGCCGGGACGGCGGCTGACTCCCTCGAAGGTGACGGGCTCGGCGGGGATGTGATCGTGGCTCATCGGTGGCACGTGGAGCAGGACACCTGCGGGTTGACGTCGTACTCCAGGGCGAGCCGTCGGCCCAGCTCCAGCTGGTCGGGCGGTGTTTCGTAGGTGATGTCGTAGACCTCGCTCCTGGGGCGGAGGAACTTTTCGGGCTGCCGGTGACACTCGAGGCACCACTCCATCAGCAGCGAGGGTTCTTGCCAGACGTAGGGCATCTGATCCACACGCCCGTGGCACGTGGAGCACCCCACGCCGTTGTTCACATGGGCGCTGTGGTCGAAATAGACGAAGTCGGGAAGGTCGTAGACCTTGACCCACTCGATGGACTTACCCGTCCGCCAGCTCTCGCGCACCGGCTCGAGCGCCGGGGCCTGGTTCCAGATCTGGGAATGGCAGTTCATGCAGGTCTTGGTCGGAGGGATTCCGGCCAGGGCGGACCTGTCGACCGTGGAGTGGCAGTAGCGGCACTCGATTCCCATGCTGCCCACGTGGTGCGCGTGGTAGAAGGGCACCGGCTGGTCGCGCGCCTCGTGCTGGCGCGTGGCGTAGGACGAGCGCGGGAGCACGAAGAGAACCAGAACGAGCCCGACGGCGGCAGCGAGCGCGCCGACAGCGAGGCTGATCCTCGCGATCGAGTTGGCGGCGGGATGAAAAACCTGGGACATTCTTCCGCTGCGCGATGGACCAGCCGTATGTCCTGTGTTCGAGCCCTTCTTCAAGCTTGCGCCTGGTGCGGTAGCAGGCCCGACAGCCTAGTACACAGGTCCCAACCGGTCAACCAGATGCCCCGTCGATGGAGGCGCCGCCATGGGGCGGCCGAATGCTATACTCCCCGCCCTGATTCCCATGCGCCTCTCCCCCGACGAGATCAACTACATCTCCCGAAAGATCGTGAAGGTCCTCACCGCCGACCGCCGCATCGAGGTCGACGACGCGGAGCAGGTCATCGGCGGCATCGCCCGCGTCATCGTCGAGGACCTGCAGATCGAAGACCGCCTCAACGAGGAGGTCCGGGAGGTCCTCATCCAGCACTCGCAGCAGATGGATCGCTCGGACATCGCCTACTCGGATATGTTCAAGAAGGTGAAGCGCGAGCTGGCGAAGCAGAAGGGGATCATCCTTTGAAGCTCTCTCGCGAACGGATCCTCAACATGTCCCACCTCATCCTCGGCTACATGAACGAAGAGGACGCCCTCGAGTACTTCGACGAGCCACAGGAGATCCGCCAGACGATCGTCAAGATCATCTCCGACGAGATGCACGCAGACGAGGTGATCGACGTCCTGGTTCGCCGCAAGATCGAGAGCCAGAAGCGCTCGATCCCGGAGGGATCCGCCGAGTGGGACGTCCTCTACAGGAAGTACTTCGAGGAAGAGGTCGGCCGGCACCGCAAGGTGATGCCGTACTAATGGCCTGAATGCCGGATTGAGTTCATTCAGGCCATGAGCTGGTTTCCGTCACTCACCGACCGCCCACGGTCAGCGTGAAGACGACGCGCTCGCCGGGCTGGCCCGCGAGCCGGAAGGCCACCTGGCCGGGTCCGATCTCCGTGACCTCCCCGGCGATGACCCGGATGCTCCCCGGGCTCACCCCGAGGGTCGAGAGATTGAATCGCCACACGCCCGGGTGGCCCCCGGCGTCCACCAGCACCGCCTCGAAGCGGTGCTGGCCTGGCGCCAGGGCCAGGGACTGGGCCGCGATCCCGGCTCCCGGGAACGAGGCCTGGGTGCCGTCGACGACGACCTGACCGCGGCCCCCCGCGACGTCGAGCTCGCTCACCCAGTTGCCCAGGCGGCCCTCCGAAGGACGCTTCGCCCCTCGAAAACAACCGCGACCGTCGAGGACGACGTCGTCCACGACCGCATCAAAGCTCAGGTTGCCGCAGTTGTCCTCGGCGCGAGCGCGGACGGTCCAATCCCGGTTTTCGAAGCCGCAGCCTGGAAGCGGCCAGTTGACCGTGTACGGGGACGGCCCGGTGTCGTCAACTCCAATCAGCACTCTCGGCTGGCAGATGCCGCCGCCCGACTCCGGGCAGTATTGGTACCAGAAGCGGACCTCCTTCACACCGCTGCCTGAGTCCGTGGCGGGGGGCACGATGGGTGTCAACGAGCCCACGGACCCCGGGACAGAGCCGGTGCTTGGCTGGATGATCGAGACGAGAGGCCGTGTTGTCTCGCATGAGGGCAGAGTGGTCGTGGTGGTGGTGCTAGTGGTGGTGGTGGTGGTC
>CAXMOH010000057.1:0-2933 GCA_964194855.1 uncultured Hyphomicrobium sp. | reverse complement strand
AGGACCCGGCCCCGTGCCGGCCGGTCGAGGCCGGCCAGCAGCCCCAGAAGCGTGCTCTTTCCACTCCCGGACGGGCCCGTGACCGCCAGGAAGCCGCCGGTTGCCAGCTCGAACGTGATATCTCTGAGGACGGTGATCTCGCGCCCGCCGGAGACGTAGGTCTTGGTGAGTGCTTCTGAGCGCAGCATGGACATGAACCGATTGGACCTCCGGACCCCTCCATCCATCATATCGGCAAGTGGGGCCTTCATTCTCGGGCTCGGCGCGATCGTCGTGCTTGCCGGATGCAGTGGCGGCCCGGGCCCGGACGCACCCGGGCCCTCTCCGTCGGCCCGCTCGACCGCGGCGCCGGCCGCCGTTCTCGCCGACGAGCGGCCCGTCATCCTGTTCGTGGGGACGAGCCTCACTGCCGGCTACGGCCTCGACCCGGGCGACGCCTTCCCGGCGGTCTTCCAGAAAACCGTCGACGACGCCGGCCTGGACTACCGGGCGGTGAACGCCGGCGTCAGTGGCGAGACGTCGGCCGGGGCGCTACGGCGCATGGACTGGCTGCTGCGCCAGGAGGTCGCGATCCTGGTCCTCGAGACGGGGGCCAACGACGGTCTTCGCGGACAGGACCCCGAGGCGACGCGGGCCAACATCCAGGCCATCTTCGATCGGGTCGCTCAGCAGCAACCGCCGCCGAGCCTGGCTCTCGTGGCCATGGAAGCCTTGCCGAACTACGGCGAGGACTACCGTAGGCGGTTTCGGACCATCTATCCCGAGCTGGCCGAGGCGAACGGAGCGGTCTTCGTTCCCTTCCTCCTCGAGGGCGTCGCGGGGGATCCCGAGCTGAACCAGGCCGACGGCATTCACCCCACGGCCGAGGGCAGCAAGCGAGTCGCCGAGAACATCTGGAAGTCTCTGGAGCCCCTCCTGACCGAGCGGAAGGCCCGCACTACGGCTGAGCCGCGGTAGGCGGCGCCCCGGGCATCGCTCCTTCCAGGAAGGCGAGCGCGCGGTCCGGGGCCCAGAAGAAGCCCGGCGCGGCGGCCCGGCCCACGTAGCCGACGTGTCCGCCGGTGGACGTCAGCTCTCGCTGGACCAGGGGGGACAACGGCCACCTCTCGACGGACGCGGCGGGAACCATGGGGTCGTCGACCGCGCTGAGCACCAGCGTGGGGCGCTCGATGAGGGCCATGTGTGGCCCTGCGCTCGAGCGGGCGTAATAGTCCGCGGCGCTCTCGTACCCACCCAGAGGGGCGGTGATGCGATGGTCGTACTCGCGGATGGTCCGGGCCCCGAGCTCACGTCCGGGTGGAAACAGCTCCGGGTGGTCGCGGTGCCGCTGCCGGTACGTCTCTGCGAGCATCCGCATGAAGTAGTGCTGGTAGATCCGGTTGCCCGGGCGCTCCAGGGCGTCGGCGCACGCGGACAGGTCGACGGGTGGCGAGATCGCGACCGCGGCCTCGACCCCTGGTGGAAGGCGCTCCCGTCCCCGGCCGAGGGCGAGGAGCGTCAGGTTCGCGCCCAGCGAGAAACCCACGACGGCCACGCGGGGAACGAGACGCGCGACCGCGTCGAGCACCTCCAGGAGGTCCCCGTCGAGCCCGGCGTTGTAGAGCCGCGGGCAGAGCGCCTCGCCGTCACCCGAGCCCCGCATGTTCATGCGCACGACATGCCAGCCTCGGGCGAAGGCCAGTGCTCCCGTCGAGACCATGTAGGAGGACGAGTCCGACCCGCCGAGGCCGTGAACCACCACCAGCGCGGGTCGCTCCTCCCGGGGTCCCGGCTGCCACGTGACGCGCAACAGCAGGCGCGCCTCGTCGCCGGAGCGCACCACCATGTCCTCGGTGGCATGGCACCACCTCAGGTGCCTGCGCACGAGGTGGGCGAGGACGGTCTGGCGGTGACCCCCCGCCAGCAGTGGGTGGGGATCGAACCGGCCGTTGGAGGACGCACCGGGCTTGACGTTCATGAATCGGGGGCGCACCCGACGGCAGCTATAATCGCGGGCGGTCGCCCCGATGATACAGGCCTTTCACGTCTACAAGCAGTACGACCGTGAGTCGACGGCGCTCTCCGACATCACGCTCCACGTGCCAAAGGGCGAGTTCTGCTTCCTGACCGGCCCCTCCGGGGCGGGAAAGACCACGTTCCTGAAGCTGGTGTTCCGGGAGGAGCTCCCCTCGCAGGGGCAGATCCTCGTCGGCGGGCGCAACATCACGGCGATCCCGGAGAGCCAGATCCCCGAGCTCCGACGCTCGGTCGGCGTCGTGTTCCAGGACTTCAAGCTCCTCAAGCGCAAGACCATTCTCGAGAACGTGTCGTTCGTGCCGCGCATTCTCGGGGTGCCTGCTCGCGAGCAGAAACGGCGTGCCTTCTCCTCCCTGAAGTCGGTGGGCCTGCACCACAAGATGCACGCTTTTCCCAGGCAGCTGTCCGGAGGCGAGCAGCAGCGGGTGGCCATCGCCCGCGCCTTGATCAACGAGCCCATGCTGCTTCTCGCCGACGAGCCCACGGGGAATCTGGATCCCGAGATGGCCGAGGAGATTATGAGGCTCTTCCTCGAGGTCAACGCACGGGGGACGACGGTCCTGGTCGCCACACACGATCGCGAGATGATCCAGCGGATGGGCAAGCGCGTGATCACCCTGGAGAGGGGTCGAGTGAGCGCCGCCTGAAGTCGGTCCCCCGCCGAGACCAACACGGCGACGGACTATAATCTCGCGTCTCCATGGCGCTGTTTCGAGCCCTCGGCTATTTCTTCGGAGAGGCCTTCACGAGCCTCTGGCGGAGCCGTCTGGTCAACGCGATATCGATCGGAACGATCGCGGTGAGCCTCTTCGTGCTCGGGGCCTTCCTCACAGTGGCCGGGAACCTCGGCGACGTCGTCACGAAGTGGACCGAGAAGATTCAGATCATCGTGTACCTCGAAGCAGACATCGAGGACC
>CAXMOH010000056.1:0-7334 GCA_964194855.1 uncultured Hyphomicrobium sp. | reverse complement strand
GCCAGGCCCCCTTTGTCGGGATCGTAGCGACTGGCGATGGTCCCGCCCGTCGAGAGGACGACGACCGTAGGGAGAGGCGGGGCTCCCGAGGCACAGACCGGCAGGACCAGGCCGAGGGCAAGTAGCGTCTTCAAGGTTGGCCTCCCACGAGGGGGTTGAAAGGGCGAGAGAACCGTGGGAGTGTAAGCGAAGAAACAACGAAAGTCAAGACTGCTTGGCGAAATCTCGGAGGCACTCCTCAGCAGACCCTCCTGTACACTCCGCTCGTGCTGGATCCGGGCTTCGTGGCCGACTGTCCCTACGTGCCGGAAGCCATCCTCTTCGACGAGATCCTGGAGGTCGACCGCGAGGCGAGCCTCATCGTCGCGCGCATGCCGACGCACGACCGCCTGCCGCTCACCGCGCTGCAACGGGTCCACCCCGAGAAGCACCCGCGGCACGTCGCCGGCGGGCTCATGGTGCACCTCTCGAGCATGCTGGGTTTCGCCCACGCGTATTTCGTGCTCGACCTGCGTCACGCCGAGGGGTGGGTCGGCCTCGGGACGAACATCCAGGACGCCCGCTTCGGCCGCCTCGCCACGATCGGGCCGCCGCTTCGCACCGAATGCCGCGCCACTCGGGTGCGGCGCATCCACGAGGGCTTATACGTGAAGTACGCCTTCCGCTTCGAGCAGGAGGGTGCGGTCGTCTACGAGAGCCAGCAAGGCGTGGTCTGGCGCCGCATCGAGACCGAAAGCTAGCCGGTCTCAGGATCGAATCCCAATTCCGTCCAGGGCGCCGGGGGTGAAGCGACTCGACAGGGGCGGCGCCTCGCGGCCCTTCCGATCCCGAAGACCCCGGGCCACGAGCCGATGCTCGTGACCGGGGCGGAGGAGCCGCCCGGGCCACCACACCAGCACCCGACCACCGTCGAGAGTCTGCACGCGCGACGGCACGGGCCCCTCGGCCTCGCGGATCTCGAGAGTGGCCTCGTGCAACCGGTCGACGTCGACCGGAGCCGACAGGCGGACGAGAACGGGGTCCCCTCGCAGGACGCCGCAGGCCCCGTCGGGCGGCTCGACCCGCTCGACGTAGAAGGCGCCCACCAGCTTCGGCATCACCGCGCCCTCCACCGCCCGCGCCAGGTCATGAGGCGGACCCGGGCGCTGCCTCCGATGACGCGCACGGCGGCCTGGGCACCGTCCCCGGCGAGGTAGAACGTCCCGGGCGTCGCGGTGCCGAGCGGAGAGAACGACAGAATGTCCGATCGTCCGAAGCGAATCGGATCGCCGGTGAGCGTGCCGCGCCCGGGGGGCGGAACCGGTATTCCAGGGAGGATCCCCACCCGCACTCCGGGAATCGCGGCGTTGAGAGGAAAAGGCCCGGCCACGAGGTGATCCGTTCCCCTGCGGATGTCGGCGGAGCGAATGCCGTTGCCGTTGCCATCCGCGTACACCGCGAACACATCGCCCTCGAGACGCCGCTCGAAGCGGATGCCGGTGTAGACGCCGGAGCGAATGGCCATCGAGTGGGCCTTGCGGAACTCGCCCTTGAACACGAGGGCCGCGCCGAGGAGGTGAGCCTCCGCGGTGTAGCCTCGAAAGTGCGGGTAGCCGACGGCGGCCATGATGACGATCACGGCCGTGACGACCATCATTTCCACGAGCGAGAAGCCTCGGGATCCCATGGTTGTGCGGCGGGGGGCGGCCCGGGATTCCACCGGACCGCCCGCACGCCTCCTTACTTCGAGCCCTTGCCGGAAGGCTTGGTGACCTTCAGTCGTGGCTCGATCTTCTGGAAGTTCCGCTCGCCGATCCCCTTCACGTTGAGCAACTCCTCGATGGAGCCGAAACGTCCGGCCTTCTCGCGGTACTCGACGATACGACCAGCCAGGGTGGGTCCGACTCCGGGCAGCGAGTCCAGCTGCTCGACGGTGGCCGAGTTGAGATCGATCTTGTCGGCCGGAGCGGGCTCGGTTGCAGCAACCGCCGGGGCGGCAGCCATGAGGGCCGCCATCACGACGGCCATGCCGATTGCGACTGTGCGGCGAAGCGTCATTGTTCTCCTCCTTACTGAATCGAGCGTCTTGTGTGGAACGATCGCGCGGCGAAGCCTCTCGAGCCCATGCGGGGTCAGGAGGCTTCCCGGCGCCCGGAGCACCGTCTCTCCCTACGGCGCCCCGGGCACCGGTTGCCGCACGACGCTGAATGGAGAAGCAAGGGGAATGCCAGCGCCCGGCGGCGGGCTCAAGGGCCGGTGGATCAAGGGCTTGGGGAGAATGCAGTCGGTTCGAAGGCTCAACGCGGCGTCAAGGCTGGTTGACGGGACGACCTGTCGTCTCATGCAACGCGTGGGGTTTCAACACCTTCGGGACCGTCAAGGAAGCGCGACGGCCGCGCACGAACTCACCGGCGCGAGAAACGCTCGAGCCACCCGGCGATGTCGGGCTCGTGATCGGGCTTGTCGCTCTTCTCGGTTGGGGCAGAACGAGGGCGCCGCACCGGGCCCCGGGCGAGCGCGTTCCACTCGCTTGCCCGCAAGGCCGCCGCTCCGCGGGTGCGGGCGTAGGAGTAGACAGCCTTGTCGGAGCTGACGACGGTGAGCTCCGCCGGCCGGGCGGCGCGATCCAACGTCTGCCGGATCACCGAGTCGGCGTCGGCGCCGGGCGGCGGAAACCGAACGGACACCGGCCCCAGGTCCTGCCCGCCAAGATCCGCCCGAAAAGGCGCCCCGTCGAACACGATCGTGGCCCGAGCGCCTCGCGACCGGCAGAACTCGGCCACCCGGCGCAGCACCTCGGTGCGGCCGTCCCCGGGAACGGCCGGCCCGCCCCAGGACCCGAGCAGGTTGTTGCCATCGATGAGGTACGGCATGTCCGGAGTCTAGCGGTGGGCTGGAAAGGATGTCAACGAACCCGGCCAATCATGGTAATATGCTGAAAAGAAGGATGATGCGTCGCTCGGATGAAGTCCAGAGGGGCGCCACGGAGGCTGGATGGCGGACGCCTTTCCCGTCAGCGGGAACATCGACTCGACCTCGTTCCCGCACCTTCTGGTCGATCTTCATCGCCGGGGAGCCACCGGCTCGCTGAAGGTCACGGGGCCGACCCACGCCAAGGCCCTCTATTTTCGTAGCGGCCGGATCTTGTTTGGCTCGTCGAAGGATCCGCGGGACCAGTTGGGTGCCATCCTGATCGAGGGCGGCAAGATCACCCGCGAGCAGCTCAATGAGGTGAACGGAAAGGTCGGACCGGGAAACCCGCTGGCGAAGGTGCTGGCTGAAAGCGGCTTCGTGAACCAGCGCGAGCTGGGAGACTCGGCACGGGTGAAGGTCGAGCGGATCCTGTCGGACGTCTTGTCCTGGACCTCGGGCTCTTTCGAGTTCGAAGACGGCGTGGTGCCCAAGGGAGCGGTCGATCTCAAGCTGTCGACCAGCAAGCTCTTGCTGGCGGCGGTCCAGAGGATCGGAGACCGGGCCTTCGCCCTCCGCCACCTGGGCGGCGACATGACGGTCGTCCTCCAGGCGGCGCCGGACGCCGAGGCCGCGCTCGCCGACGTGCGGGGGCAAGTGTGGCCGCTCCTCGAGCGCCTCGACGGGGAGCGGACGCTCCAGGACGCGGTCGCGCTCACCCGCATCGACGAGTTCGAAGCGGCCAAGACGGCGTGCGCTCTCCTGTTCCTGGGCATCGCCGTTCGGAAGGACGCGGGCGCTTCGGGCGAGCTCGATCTGGCCGAGGAGGCCCTGAGTGGATTTGGGCCCCACGCCTCCACGGATGGGGCGCCCGCGCCGGCCGAACCGGAAGCTGGTCCCGTGATCGTTCCCTCGGATGCGGCCTTCTCGCTGGTCGACGGCAACTCCGGAGCAGAATCGGCCTTTCCCACGCCCGCGCCGGCGAGCGGGGTCGACGAGCCGTTCGGTGTCGTCCCTGACGAGCCGCTCGGCGTGGCACCGGACGAGCCAATCGGGATCGCGCCGGACGAGCCCCTGGGAGTGGCACCAGACGAGTCCCGGGGCGCGGCACCGGAGGCGGCACCGGCAGTGGCCACGCCTGAGCCGACTGGCTTCAGCTTCAGCCAGGACGAGCAGCCTCCGGGCGGTGCGGAGCCGACGGACGAGCCGCCTCCGCTGTTCAGCGCCGAGCCGCGTGCGGAATTGCCTGCTCCGACCGTTGCTGCTGAGCCACCAATCGAGGCCCCGGCCCCGGTTGTCGAGCCGGAGGTGCCGAGTTTCGCCTTCGTGCCGCCGGGCGAAGCTGAGCCGCCGGCTGCCGAGCTGGAGGTCCCGAGCTTCACCATGGAGCCACCGGCACGAGAAGGAATCGATACCGTTCCCGGAGATCGGCCGACGGTGGCCCCGGAGGCCGAGCCAGGCCCGGAGATCCCGATTGCGCCACTGTCCTCCGAGCCCTCCGACACCGCACCGCCGCCCGCAGGGGCTGCCGCGCCTGCCACACCCGACTCGTCGGGTCGTCCGACCCAGGAAGACCTGGCCGCCCTGGACGCTCTTCTCGACCCCTCGGCGTCGGGGACACAGGCGGCCGAGGCCGAACGGCCCACGGCCGAACGGTGGGAGCCCCACTTCCCCTCCAGCAGCTCCTCGGCAACCATGGGGCCGAACGCGACCACGAGGCGAGCGATCGGCCGGCGGTCGCAACCCTCTCGAGCGCCACTTTTCGCCGTTCTCGCGACGGTTGTCGTCGTGGGGCTCGCCGCCGGGTACTATCTGCTCGGGCGGCCCTCAGCGGGCGCCGACCCGGAGCCCACGAGCACACCTCCTGCGGTGGCACCCACCCCCGCCCTCTCTGCTCCGGTGACGGTGGCTGCTGCGCCGGCTCCAGCGGTCTCGGTCTCACCTACGGTGGCACCGGCCGCCGCTCCCACGGCCCCCGCTGCTGGAACGGCCGCCACTCCGCCTCCGGCAACCACCACCACACCAGCGCCCGAGCCGCCGGCTGCCGCTCCCACACCTCCGCCACCCACGACTCCACCCCCGGCGCAAGCCCCGGCACCAGCGGGCGACGCCCTGGCTCTCTTGAGGCAAGGCAGCTTCGACGAGTCCGCCAGTGCCTTCGCATCCTCACTGGCCTCGGCCGCACCGGACTCGTACAGCATCCAGGTGCTGGCGGCCTGCTCGCCGGACACCATCCGCAAGGCCGCGCAGAACGTTACCGAGGACGAGATCTTCATCCTGCCCGTCACTCTCAACGGGCGCGCTTGCTACCGTGTGGGATGGGGCGTCTACGACAGCCGTGCCAGCGCCGAGGCGGGCGCCAACGACCTGCCGGCGTACTTCCGGCAGCCCGGCATCACGCCACGCATCCAACCCCTCGTCGAGCTGCTTCCCTGATCGTGCGACTGCTCGGGCTCTTTGCGGGGGTGCTCGTGTCTGCGCTGGCGGGAGTCGCAGGGGCCGATACGATCGTCCTCGAAGGCGGCCAGGTGCTGGAGGCCGATCAGGCATGGTACGAGGGCTCCGTCCTGCGCTACCGCAAGGATGGCCAGCTCTGGGACCTGCCCCGGGAGGCGATCTCGGGAGTGCAACCGTCGAACCCCGAAGGCACCCTCCTCGATCCCCACGTTCTCCACAGCCGCGAGCAGCTTGCCTGGGGCGACGCGTCGGCGGCGCTTCGCTTCGCGCGGCTGGCGCTGTTCCGGGACCCGACCTCGCCCACGGGGCTCGAGGCCCTCGCCGCGGCGCAGCTCGCGCTGGGTCAGCCACGCCGAGCCCAGGCCAGCGCCGAGGAAGCACTCCGACTCGATCCTCGACGCGGCCGCTCCCTGGAGCTCCTGGGTGACTCGGCCGCCGCACTGGGCCAGCGTGATACAGCCCGCCAGTGGTACAGGGCGGCCTACGACATCGAGAGCCATCGGCGGGTCCAGCGCAAGATCGAGGACCTCGAGCCCCGCTCGTCGCAGGTCTCGAGCGCCCGCTTTCGGATCCGCTACGACGGCACCGCCGACGAGCCTCTCGGCCTGGGCGTGCTCGGCGTGCTCGACCGCAGCTGGGAGGAGTACGAGGAGTGGCTGGGGTTCAGCCCCGATTTGCCCGTCACCGTGGTCCTGTTGCCCGAATCCAGCTTCGGCGACTCACCCCGGGCCCCGGAATGGGCCGCCGCGTGGAACGACGGAACGATCCGCGTCCCGGTGCTGGGGCTCGAGCGCCCCGACCGGGAGCTGATCGTTCTCCTGCGCCACGAGCTGGCCCACTCGTTCCTGGCAGCGCACATCGGGAGTGCCACACCGACGTGGCTCCACGAGGGTCTCGCTCAGTGGCTGGAGGGCGGAGACCCGACCCGAGGTGACGCCGCTCTCGCCCCATCCGCACGCTCCGGCCGCCTCTGGCCGCTCGAGCAGCTCGAGCCGCCTTTCGGCGGTTTGTCGGAAGCCCAGGCCAACTCCGCCTACGTGCAGAGCCTTTCGGCCGTCGCCCTGCTGCTACGCCTTCGGGGCCCTGAGGGAGTACAGGCCCTCATCGAGGCACTGGCGGCCGGGCTGAGCACGGACGACGCACTCGAGCAGTCGTTCGACCTGCGCTACGAAGGACTGCAACGCGCGTGGGAGACTCACCTCAAGACCGCAGACAGGGCGGGCTCGATGGCCTCCGCAGGACGCTGAGCCTCCGGCGGTCGAGCCAAAGCCGCACTCGACCCCTGAAGGGCGACGGGCGTCTCGAACCAAGAGTCTACGGAGCGGGCCTGTAAGCCGGATTCTGTCTCCGCCTCGGCCGATTGACCGAAGCGGCGGCGATCATTCCTCTAGCCCCGCAGTTGCCCACGGGATCCAGCAACCTACCCGGGAGCTTCGGTCGGGCCGACCTCAAACGCTCCCCTATTTGGTCTTGCTCCGCGTGGGGTTTACCCTGCCCGCCGTGTCGCCACGACGGCGGTGCGCTCTTACCGCACCTTTTCACCCTTACCACCCTCGAAGTCTCCCCCGAGAGTTCGGCGGTGTGTTTTCTGTGGCACTTTCCCTGAGGTCACCCTCGCTGGTGATTGACCAGCACGCTGCCCTGTGGAGTCCGGACTTTCCTCCCCGT
The DNA here is from genome assembly GCA_964194855.1 of uncultured Hyphomicrobium sp. Lineage (GTDB taxonomy): Bacteria > Acidobacteriota > Vicinamibacteria > Fen-336 > Fen-336 > JAJDNS01. The sequence continues at coordinate 320 of CAXMOH010000056.1, read as the reverse complement.
CCCCTCTTTCGAAGATCCGCGGCGACCGCCCAGCCCACTCCGTAGACAAGAGCTAGCGTAGGGGCCGCCGCGCCCCGGGTCAAGGCTCGGGCGTGTAGCTCAGGTCGGGTCGGGCCTGGTTGAGGTGATTCTCGCTACCCTTGACGACGTTCCTCCAGCTGGCCAGAAGGGCGTCGGCTGCCTTCCTTCCGTACGCTTCTTCGAGCATCTCGTCGAAGGGCTTTCCGGAGGGATTGAAGCTGGCGAAGTTGGCGCGGGGCTGCACGAGAACGTACGTCCCGCTCGCGCCGCCACTCGCCAGCGCATACCACTCGTACCTC
>CAXMOH010000055.1:0-3630 GCA_964194855.1 uncultured Hyphomicrobium sp. | reverse complement strand
AGAGACGACCGGGAGGTTAGTTCAGGCTGGCCCGCCTCGTCAATGGAACAGTTGGGCCCTCGTGCGCGATATCACACATCGGAGACAGCTGGCGCGCCCGGAGGGACTCGAACCCCCAACCTGCGGCTTCGAAGGCCGACGCTCTATCCAATTGAGCTACGGGCGCGGAGGGCGAGGCGGCGGTGAGCCGCCCCCATCAAGGTGATTGTACTTGGACCAAGACGTGAAGATTGAGCATGCCCCCGATAACTCCCTGTCATGCCACAAAAAAGTAGTCGCCAAGGGGGGGCTGTACTAGTATCGATTCTTGTGACTGGCGCAGACTCGGACGATGTCCGGGACATCGCCGACACCGCGGGGGCCTTCACCACTGGGTCACAGGACGGGTCCAGACGGAGCCCCCGGGTCAGCACCCAATGAACAGCCGGAGAGTCGCGATCGTCGCTGGATGCCGGACGCCCTTTGCTCGCTCGGGCACCGTGTATCGCGACCTCACCGCCCTCGACCTCGCCAGGGCCAGCGTCCGTGAACTCCTCGACCGGACCGAGGTCGACCTCGACAGCATCGACACCGTGGTGATGGGGCAGGTGGTCCCTTCGCTGAAGGCGCCGAACCTCGGTCGGGAGACCGCGCTCAGGGCCGGGCTGCCAAAGTCGGTGCCCGCCTCCACCGTGAACAGGGCTTGCGCGTCGGCCAATCAGGCCGTCGCCGACGTGGCGAGCGCCATTCGGATCGGCCACGCGGACGTGGGGATCGCCGGGGGAGCGGAGAGCCTCTCGGACGTGCCGATCCTCCACAGCAAGCGCATGGCCCGGATCCTGATCGAAGCCCAGAAGGCGAAGACGCTGAGCGCGAAGCTCGGGGCGCTGACGAAGATTCGCCCACGCGACCTCGTCCCGGAGGCGCCGGCCATTGCCGAGCCCTCCACCGGGCTCACCATGGGGCAGTCCGCCGAGAAGATGGCGAAGGAAAACGGGATCAGCCGCCAGGAGCAGGACGAAATCGCTCTGGCCTCTCACCGAAACGGTTGGGCGGCGACCGAGGACGGCCGCTTGCCCGCGGAGATGTGCACCGTGTTCGTGCCGCCGCGATACGACACCGCGGTGACCTCCGACAACCTGATCCGCAAGGACACGTCGTTGGAGGCGCTGGGAGCGCTTCGGCCGGCGTTCGACCGGCGCTACGGGACGGTCACCGCCGGGAACTCCTCTCCCCTCACGGACGGTGCGGCTGCGGTGCTGCTGATGGCGGAAGAAAGGGCGAAAGCCGAAGGGTACGCGCCTCTGGCCTATATCAAGGAGTGGGCGGTGGCGGCCGTCGACCCCGGCGGGCAACTTCTGATGGGGCCCGCCGTCGCCGTACCGATGGTCCTCGAGCGGGTGGGACTTCAGCTGGGCGACATCGACGTGATCGAGATGCACGAGGCCTTCGCCGCTCAGGTCGCGTCGAACATCCAGGCCCTCGAGTCCGAGAAGTGGGCGCGGGACGTCCTGGGCCGATCGACGCCGGTGGGTCGCGTGGACCGGGACAAGCTCAACCGGGGCGGCGGGTCCATCGCGCTCGGTCACCCTTTCGGTGCGACGGGGGCCCGGATCACCACGACCCTCGCCAACGAGATGGCGCGCTCGAATGCCAGGTTCGGTCTGCTCTCGGTTTGCGCCCAGGGTGGAATGGGCTTTGCAATGGTATTGGAGCGATGACCGGGGCGGACCAGAAAGCGTTCACACGCCTTGACGACCAGGGGGTCCTCGTCCTGACCCTGGACGTCCCCGGCGAGAAGGTCAACACGCTGGGTCGAGGAATGATCGGGGAGTTCGAGGCGATCCTGGACGAGGTCGCGAAGGACGACGCCGTAAAAGCCGTGGTGATTCAAAGCGGGAAGCCCGACAACTTCGTCGCCGGGGCGGACATCAAGGACTTCACGCGCATCTCCTCGGCCGAGGAGGGCGAGGCCCTCTCCCGCGGCGGGCACGCAATCTTTGACAAGCTGGAGCAGTTGAGGGTCCCCGTGGTCGCCGCCATTCACGGCAGCTGTCTCGGCGGGGGGACGGAGCTGTCCCTCGCGTGCCGCTACCGCGTGGCCTCGGATGACCGCAAGACGAGCATCGGCCTGCCCGAGGTGATGCTCGGGATCATCCCGGGTGCCGGAGGCTCGAACCGGCTGCCCAGGCTCGTCGGGCTCGTGCGGTCTCTCGACATGATCCTCACCGGCCGTGCGCTCCGCCCCAGGCGCGCGCTCAAGGCCGGTGTGGTCGACGAAGTGTGCCCTCGGCCGATTCTCCTCGAGGTCGCCACCCGCGCCGCCCGTGGGCTCGCCGAGGGACGGGTCGAGCCACGTCGAGTCGGGATCTCGCTCAAGGAGCGGCTGCTCAGGCCGGTCATCTTCAGGAAGGCGCGTGCCTCGGTCTTGAAGAAGACGGGCGGTCACTATCCGGCGCCCCTCGAGGCCATCGACGTCATACGCAGAGCCACGGCCACGACCCTCGCCGAGGGGCTGAAGATCGAGGCGAAGGCGTTCGGGCGCCTTGCGGTGGGTGACGTCTCGCGGGCGCTCGTGTCCGTCTTCTTCGCGACCCAGGAGATCAAGAAAGACGCCGGTTACCCGAAGGGAACGCCTGCCCGAGACGTGACGAAGCTCGGCGTCCTGGGAGCCGGGCTCATGGGGGCGGGAATCGCCGGCGCCGCCTCCAACGTGGGCGTCCCGGTTCGGATGAAGGACGCCACGAACGAGGGTCTCGGTCGAGGACTCGAGTACGTGCGCGACACGTTCGAGGAGCGGCGCAAGCGTCGGAGCCTCAGCCGGCTCGAGGTGGCCGAGCGCCTCGATCGGATCTCGCCGACGCTGGACTACCGCGGCTTCGGGCGGAGCGACCTGGTCATCGAGGCGGTGTTCGAGGATCTCGAGCTCAAGCGTCGGGTCCTGGCCGAAACCGAAGCGGCCATCGGCGAGGAGTGCGTGTTCGCCAGCAACACCTCTTCGATCCCGATCGGGGAGATCGCCGAAGGGTGCCGGCGCCCGAGCCGCGTGCTCGGGATGCACTTCTTCTCGCCGGTGCACAAGATGCCACTCCTCGAGGTGATCACCACTTCCCGGACCGCGCCCGAGGCCCTGGCCACCGCCGTGGGCTTCGGCCGACGCCTCGGCAAGCACGTCATCGTCGTCGGGGACGGACCGGGCTTCTACACGACCCGGGCCCTCAGCCCGTATCTGAACGAAGCGATCTGGCTGCTGATGGAAGGAGCCAGGGTCGAGGACGTGGATGGGGCGATGAAGGCCTTCGGCTTTCCCGTGGGTCCGGTGACGCTCCTGGACGAGGTCGGCGTCGACGTGGCGGCGAAGATCGGGAAGGTGCTGGTCCGCCACTTCGGCGAGCGGATGGCGCTGCCTGCGGCTGCGAGCAGAATGGTGGAGGACGGTCGCCTCGGGCGAAAGAGCAAGAAGGGGTGCTACACATACGACGGCAGGAAGAAGCGAGTCGACGCCACGGGGTACTCGCTGCTGCCGAGTGGCTCGACCCGACGCTCGGTGCCCAGGCAGGAGATGCAGGATCGTCTGGTGTTCGCGTTCCTCAACGAGTCGGCGCACTGCCTGCAGGACGCCGTCCTCCGCTCGCCCCGGGACGGCGACGT
>CAXMOH010000054.1:0-2829 GCA_964194855.1 uncultured Hyphomicrobium sp. | reverse complement strand
GCGCGCGGCGGCCATCCGCAAGGGAGGGGCATCAGAGGGCTCCTTTCGGGTCGGTGACCCGTGCCGTCGTGGGTGCTCGATTCGGGGAACTCAGAGGGGGATTCTACAGGGGAGTCCGGACGGTGAGAAACCGGGGTCCGTGTAGAATCCGGGTCAACCGGCCCGGTGCCTCAAGCCACGGGGCCACGGGAGGACCCGATGCCCCGAGCACAATCGAGAGCCCCTTCCTTCCTCGCCCTGGTCGCTGTTCTCGCCGCGGCCGCCGCGGCCGCGGCTCAGGAGGAGAAGCGACCCGTGATCGAGAGTCGCCTCGAGATCCTGACCCTCGCCACGGGCGAGCGCGAGGTCGTCTACTCCACCCGCGACCACTTCGAGGCCCCGAACTGGTCGCGGGACGGCAGCCACCTCGTCTTCAATCAAGACGGTCGCCTCCACCTCCTGCCGCTGGACGATCCGAGGCCACAGCTCCTCGACACCGGCTTCGCCACGGCGTGCAACAACGATCACGGGCTCTCGCCGAACGGCCGGTCGCTGGCCATCAGCCATCGCCACGAAGACCACTCGCTCATATATGTCCTGCCCGCAAGCGGCGGCACGCCTCGGCTGATCACCCCGGAAGGACCGTCCTACTGGCACGGCTGGTCACCGGACGGCGGGACACTCGCCTACTGCGCAAGACGAAACGACAACTACGACATATACACGATCCCGGTGGAAGGAGGCGCCGAGACCCGACTCACCGACGCCGCGGGACTGGACGATGGGCCGGACTATGCCCCCGACGGCTCGATCTGGTTCAACTCCGTCCGGACAGGTGTAATGAAGATCTGGAAGATGAGCCCTGACGGTTCGGCCCAGACGCAGATGACCTCGAACGAGGAGTGGGCCGACTGGTTTCCTCATCCCTCACCGGACGGGAAGCAGGTCGTCTTCCTCTCATTCGACCGCTCGGTGGAGGGCCACCCCCCGAACAAGGACGTGGTCTTGCGTGTGATGCCACTGGCGGGAGGGGAGCCGAAAATCCTCGCTCGTCTCTTCGGCGGCCAGGGCACGATCAACGTGCCGTCTTGGTCTCCCGATTCCACCCGGTTCGCGTTCGTGAGCTACCGGCTGCTGGAGTCGGGAGAATGAGGCTCCCGATTCTCGCATCGCTGGTGGTTCTGGCGGCGACCCTCGGCGCGGCGGAGCCCCGGCCCCACGTCACGATCCGCGGGATCTACGGCGGCGTGCCCCAGGAGATCCTCGACTCGGGGCGCAGCCTGAAAGACTTCGGAGTCAACGCCGTCTGGCTCGGGTCCGGGAGCATCACCCCCGAGCGCATGGCCGTCCTCGAGGCCCAGGGCGTCAAGATCTTCGCAGAGTTCAACACGCTGCACGTCGCCGCGGCCCTGGAGGAGTATCCGGACGCCGCACCCATCGGTCCGGACGGGAAGATCTCTCCTCCTCCCGAAGGCTGGCAGGGGATCTGCCCCACCCACGAGGCCTATCGCTCGAGCCGCATGGCCGCGTTTCGTGAGCTCCTGGAGACCTACGCGGTCGACGGGGTCTGGCTCGACTACCACCACGCCCACGCGAGCTGGGAGCGGGCGGACCCGAAGCTCCCCGACACCTGCTTCTGCAGCCGCTGCTTGCGTCGATTCGAGGAGGACACCGGCACGGAGCTGAACGGGGAAACGCCCGCCGAAAACTCCGCGGCCCTCTTGTCGACCCATCGGGAGGCCTGGACCCGCTGGCGCGCGGACGTCCTGACGGGCTGGGTCCACGAGTTCCGGCAGATCCTGGATTCGACGCGCCCTTCCGCGCTCCTCGGCACCTTCCACAACCCCTGGACCGACGACGATCGGGGCGGCGCCCGGATCGACAAGCTGGGCATCGACCTCTGGGCCCAGGCCGCCTACGTGGACGTCTTCAGCCCCATGCCCTATCACGCGCGCTTCGGACATGCTGCGGACCCCGAGTGGATCTCGCGGCAGGTCGAGTGGCTCGGAAGCTACCTCGGGATCGACGGCGTCCCGGGGGAAAAGAATCGCATCTGGCCGATCGTTCAGATCTCGGACTGGGGAGAAGCGGTGCCCCTCGAGCAGGTGCCGACCGTGCTCGACCATGGCACTCGCACCCCGGCCACAGGGGTGATGATCTTCGCCTGGGGAAGCCTCCGAAAGCACCCCCCCAAGATCGAGGCCGTCGGCCGCTTCTACCGCACCTTGCAGGGACGGTGATCCTGCCGGCACCCCGCCCGACACGCCGTGCCCTCTGTGGACCGTTCATCCCTCCAGGCGACCATCCATTCCCTCTGTGGACAGCAGCTCCGCACCGTGACGAGGCTCAGAACGAGTCGCTCGCGACGTAGGCGTCGATGACCGCCTGCTCTCCAGCCTGGCCGGGCTTCGAGTTGCCGTGCTCCATGCCGAGGACGCCCGTGAAGCCCCTGGCGTGGATGTGCCCGAAGATGTTCCGGTAGTTCATCTCGCCGGTGGTGGGCTCCTTGCGCCCGGGGTTGTCGCCGATCTGGAAGTAGGCCACTTCGTCCCAGGCCCGGTCGATGTTGGGGATGATGTTCCCTTCGGTGATCTGTTGGTGGTACATGTCGAACAGGATCTTGCAGGAGGGGCTTCCCACCGCCTGGCAGATCATGAAGGCCTGCGGGATCTTCGTGAGGAAGAGCCCGGGGTGGTCGCGCCAGGGGTTGAGCGGCTCGAGCACCATGATGAGACCCGCAGGCTCGAGCACCTCGGCGAAGCGTTTGAGGTTCTCGACGACGTTGGCCGTCTGATAGTCCCACTCGAGGCCGGGGTCGAAGCGACCCGGCACCACCGTCGTCCACTTCGC
>CAXMOH010000053.1:0-4019 GCA_964194855.1 uncultured Hyphomicrobium sp. | reverse complement strand
CGCGGGCGCCGGATCTTCGGCTGGCGGCGTCTGGGTCATCCCCGCCTCAGCCTGCGTGTCGGCCGTCGACGTGGAGACCGAGGGAGCCGCGGTCTTCTCCGCCTCCGTCGACGCATCGGTCGCCGGGACCTGGACGAGAAGCGCGACGAGCAGCGCGGCGGTCGTCACCGTGAGGCCCCCGGACCCACCCGGCCAAAGCCGAACTGGATCAGGAAGCCGTCGTTGGTCAGGTCGAAGGCCGGGTTGTTCGAGTTGCGCTCCTCGCGTCGATAGTCCGCCCGAATCCAGCTCCGCCATCCAAGCTGACGCCCGATGCCAATGGACCAGGCCCAGATGTCGTCGCGGCGGGGCTCCCCGATCGCAGGGTCCACAGTGGGGTAGGTGTTGCGCAGGAAACCCACAGAGCCCCGCGCCCAGAGCGCCAGGGGGAGCGGGACCTCGAGGCTGGCCGTGATCGAGTTGTTCACGTAGAACGCGTTGCCCTCAAAGCCCGACGGGCGGGTCGTGCGCACAAAGACGAGGCCCAGGCGCGAGGAGTGGCCGAGCTGGCGCTGGAGAGAGCCGCCGAACGTGATTCCGGTGAAGTCCTCGCTTCCTCCGGTCGCCAACGGGTTCGTCTGGTGCCGCAGGCCCACCGTCATCGAGCCGGAGGTGAGGGCCGTGATCTGCCCGGCGAGAGTCCCGAGGACATTGTGCCCCGTCGACTCCGCAACCGGCCGATCCGCAGGAGGCGGGATGTGATCGTAGGCGTAGCTCACCGTGACCCTCAAGTCGCTCCTCAGATCGTAGCCCAGGCCGGCCCGAAACGTACGCGAATCATAGTCGAAGAAGCCGACGAACTCGCTGCGGTCGAAGCGACTCCGGCGCCACCCCGCGTCGAGCTCGGCACTGAGACTCGGGCCGAGGTCGATTCGTGCCGCGGCGGTCGTGTGGTTGTAGGTGTAGCGCGAGAGCCCGAAGAAGTACTCGCGACCCGGATCCACCACCGTCGTCTCGAGAGTGGCGCGGGTGTACCTGTGGCCCACTCGCAGCAGGGTTCGGCTCCCGACGGGCAGGTCGAACAAGATGCCTGCGAAATGGGCGGTCTCGTTGATCGCCGGGATTTCCGAGAAGAAGCGAAACCGAGGCTCGTACTCCACCGTGAAACGACCGTTGAAGACGGGCGCGTTCGCGGTGATCCCGGGGGCGATCTCGAGATACCTCGCCCTGACGGGAGTGGACGCGTTGAAAGCAACGACGTCGGCGTCCACGTAGCTCATCGTGAAGTAAGGCAAGAGCTGAATCCGCCCCAGGTAGACGCCCTCGCGGTCGGCGCCGAGGCCTTCGGCAAGGTCCTCCGCCTCGTCGCTCTCTGCCCTCTCGGCGGAGGCCGCGGGGAAGAGCAGCCCGTACAGCGCGGCTGTGACGGGACCACGCTTTTCGGGATCAGGCGACTCGCCGAAAACGACTGTGAGAAGGCCGGGCTCGAAGCTGGCTTCGAACGGCACCTCGGGAGCGACCGTCACGCGCACAACGGTGGCGGCCTCCAGCCGCTCGATGCGAATAGCCAGAAGCGGCGCCTCCACGTCCGGCACGCTGAGATCCTCGGGGGCCACACCAGGCAAGCGGATCAAGACGTCGTCTCCCTCCCGTGTCACCCGGCTGGCCGGCATGTCGTCGGACACGAGGACCCGCACAGCAGATCGAAAATCGATGGTCGTGAGACGCACCGCCTGCACCTCCGGCAGCCGGGGCGCCGCCTGCGCCTGTGTCGCGGCCAGAGTCGTCATCGCTGCCAGCGCCACAGTCCGCCCCTTCACGGGCTCTCCCGCCGCGGTTGTGTCCGCCGTTCGTAGAAGAGAAGGATGAGCACGACCGCTACGACGGCAAGAGCCTGCAGCAGGATGATGATCGCCTGCACAAGGTCGGCATGGGCGAGTCCCACGGCCCCCAGGCCCAGACCCAGCGAGAGCAGATAGATCGTGAAGACGGCGATCGCCGGCGTCATCCCCAGCGAGACGAGCCGGTGGGAGAGGTGCCGGCTGTCGCCCACGTAGATCGGGCGCCTCTCCCTGATCCGGATGAAGGTCACGGTGGCGGTGTCGAGGATCGGAAGCGCCAGGACGAGCAGCGGCATGAGCACGGGAAAGTAGGTGCTCGACGCGTTCGAGACGTAGCGTTGCAGAAGGGTGAGAGCGGCGAGGGTGAACCCGATGAACAGGCTCCCGGAGTCCCCGAGGAAGATCGAGGCGGGGGGCCAGTTGTAGACGAGGAACCCGAGCAACGCCCCGATGAAAGCCACGTAGATGAGGCTCATGAAGAACCCGCCGAGCAGCCACGCGTTCAGGAGCAGGACAAGCGACGCGACGAGGGCGACGCCCGCCGAAAGCCCGTCCATATTGTCGAGAAGGTTGAAGGCGTTGGTGATGCCCACGACCCACACGACTGTCAGGACAACGTTGAGCCAGTCGTAGTAGAAGACGTCCGTCCGGATCCCACCCACAACGAGGACAAGGGCCGCCAGCACCTGCCCGGCCACCTTCCAGGCCACCCGGAAGCGATCGCCCAGCACGTCGTCCAGGAGGCCCACGGCGAAGACGATCGCGGATCCCAGGAGGAGCGCCACCAACTTGGATTCGACGCGATAGGCCTCCTGCAGCATCGCCACGGGGGCGGCAAGATTCGTCCGCACCCAGTCAATCTGCGACAGGGCGGGCACCCCGAAGTAGCCGGCGAGCACCACCGCCGTGAAGGCGGCGTAGACCGCGATCCCTCCGATGCGTGGCGTCGCGGTCGAGTGCACCTTGCGGGGTCCGGGCTCGTCCATGACCCCGAAGCGGCGGGCGATCCGACCCGTGAGGGGGACCACCAGGGCCGCAATGATGAACGCGCCGACCAGGACGCCTATGGGAAGCAGAGCGGTGGTCACTTGGTCGCTTCAGGCCGCCTTTTTCGCCGCCCGCTTCTCGCTGTACAACTCACGAGACTCACGGGCGAGCGGTGCTCCAACACGTGTTCCCGACCAGCCGCCGTCAGCGTCACGCAGCCTCGGACTGTTTCAAGCGTCTCCACGATTGCGTCGGCCAAGCCTCCAGAGTTGTCCGGCGTCACGCACCTGACAGACCGTCTTGAAGAAGATCCGGCGCTCTCCTAACTGCCCAGCGGGCCCTGCGAGGGACCCGCGCACACCTCTCCTCTTCCTGTGGGGCGAGGCCTCTTTTGTACAATAGACACACTCCCGCCAGTGGTCGGAGGGTAGCACTCCGTCCTTGGGAGGGTCAAGCCAACCCACTGTTAATGAAGGACTTCTTCGAGGTGGGGCCACCGCGGATGGGGCAACGCGTCACGCCCTCGGCCGAGAAACCACCCTCCTGACTCGGAGGGGTGTCATCCGCTCCTCTAGGCCCACCCCCGCAAGATGTAGTAGAAGAGCTTCAGATACTCGCCGAGGACGATTCGCCGTGATTTTGAGGTCTGCCACCATCCGCCCGGCGACCAGTACGAGGGATCGGCGGGCCGACTCACGACGTCGACGCCCGCGAGTGCTCGGCGCGCTGCCCAGCACGCTCGGCGCTGATGGTAGGGCGACGAGATCACGGCGACGCGCCGCACCTCCAGCGTCTCGAGAAGGGGCCGGACCGCAAGCATCGCCTCCCGTGTGCTGCCTGAGACCTCCTCCATCAGGATCCGGCTCCGAGGCACGCCGAGCGAGACGGCGATGTCGCGCAGGCTCGCGGCGCTGTCGCCCGGGCTCGCCTGGCCACCGGTCACGATCAGCAGCGACACCTGCCCCTCGTTCCAGAGTCGTGCCGCGGTGCGTGTGCGTTCGTAGCCGGGGTCGCCGGCCAGCACCAACGCGACGTCCGCAGGCCCCGGCGGATCCTCGAGCACCAGCCACCGCGCCGGCTCGTCAGCAAACACCGCCGCCAGCGCAAGCCCCACCGCCACGTTCGCGAGGGCGCTTCGACGGGTCATCACCGTCTCCCCCCGCTCGTGCCCCAGCTCCTCTCCTGCCGCAGCCAGCTCTCCAGCGTTAGCAG
>CAXMOH010000052.1:0-12328 GCA_964194855.1 uncultured Hyphomicrobium sp. | reverse complement strand
TCCCCCGTTGCCGACTCAGGGCGTGAGCGGTCCGTCCGGGTCGGCCGCGGTGTCGGCAGGCACGACGACCTCGAGGGCGCCGGGGACGATCTCGACCTCGATCCGGCGTGCTGACTCCACCGGATCTCCGTCGCGGTGGATCACCAGAGGGGACTCCGCGCGGAGCGTGGCCCGCGCCGTGGAGACACGACGATACCGAGACGCCTTCTCGATGCCACCGGTGAACAGTCTCGGCGCCGCCAGGAGGATGCCGCCGATGGGCCCGTCGTCGAAGTAGACGATCTCGAGCCGACCATCGTCGAGCTTGCCTCCGGGGTTGATCACCGCCCCGGACCCGTACTGGGGTCCGTTGGCGAAGGTGACCATGAACGGCGTGAGGCTGAGAGGCTCGCCGTTGGCCTCGAGGACGAGCGGCTGCGGTCGATAACCCAGGGCCTCGCCCAGGCTCTGTCGAAGATAGCTGAGAAGGCCTCTGCGGTTTCCGCCGGCACCCGCCCGTTGGAAGGCCGCGCCCACCGCCGCGTCGAAGCCGGTCCCGGCGACATTCAGAAACAGGCCTCCATTCAGTCGCCCGACGTCGATGCGCCGACGGACACCTCGCTCGATGGCGGCCAGCGCCGGGGCCGGCTTCAGGGGCAGGCGGAGCGCCCGGGCCAGCCCGTTGCCCGAGCCAACGGGCACGATCCCCAGGGCCGTGTCGCTTCCCAGCAGGGCGCGGGCAACCTCGTTGACGGTTCCGTCCCCACCCACGGCGATCACGAGCTCCGCCCCAGCCTCCACCGCCTCGGCCGCGAGGCCCGTCGCGTGGCCCGCCGCGCGAGTGAAGACCACCGCGTAATCGTCCCACGAGGGGCGCCCGCCCCCCACCGCCTTGCGCGCGTCCGCAGGCGCGACGCCGGCCCGGGGATTCACGATGGCACGGACCTTCACGCCAGCTCCGACACCACGCGGAGGGTTTCTTCCACCATCCGATCGGCGGTGAAATGCTCGAGAAAGCGTCGGCGACCGGCCTCGCCGAGGCCGCGTCGGAGCTCGTCGTCGCGGAGGACGCTTTCGAGGGCCTCGGCGAGGGCGGCGGGCTCCCGTGGCGGGACGATCCGGCCCGTGACGCCGTCTTCCACTGCCTCCGGGATCCCCCCGGCGGCGGTGGCGACGACGGGTCGTCCGAAGGCCATGGCGTCGAGAAGGCTCGTCCCGAGACCCTCCAGGTGAGAGGACAGACAGAAGATTGAGAACGCCGGCACGATCCTGTCGAGATCGTGGCGGAAGCCGGCAAAGACGACGCGGTCGCTCAGCCGACGCTCTCGCACGAGAGACTCCAGCGCCGGGCGCAGCTCGCCCTCGCCGGCGATCACCAGCCAGGCCTCCGGCACCCGGGTGCGCAGAAGCGCCATGGCCTCGATCAGTGTGGCGTGGTCCTTGTGGCCCGTGAGCGCTGCGACGTTGCCGACCACTGGTGCGCCGGGCGGCACCCCGAGCGCGGTGAGCTCCTCCCGGCCTCCGGGCCGGGAGGTCCGGTCGGGAACGCCTTCGTAGACCAGTCTCCGGCGTGTCCGGTCGAGGCCCCCGGCCTCGACCACGGCGCCGATGGCGCGGCTCACGACGATGACGCGATGGCAGGAGCCGTACTTCCAGCGCGAGAACGGCCCCCGGAGCGGGAAGTCCACCCGGCGGACGGCCACGAGCGACGTTCCCCCGGCCAGGCGTGCGGCGAGGAGCCCCGCCGACACCGCGTGGGGGTCGTGGAGAAGAAGGACACTCGGGCGATCCCGACGCAGAGCCCTTGCCAGGGCCACCACGGCCGGCGGCCAGAGGTCGCCGCGAAAGGGCAGCCCCCGCACCTCGAGACCCCCGGCCTGCGCCCGCGTCTCGAGGGGGCTCGCCGTGCGGCAGGCCAGGATCACCTCGTGACCCCGGCTCGCCATCCCCTTGACCGTCAGCAGGACCTGGTTCTGCCCGCCGCGCCATGTGGCGGCGCTGTCGACGTGCATCACGCGCAGGCTCATGCGTGCTCGCCGGTGCCCTGACGCAGCTCGCGAAGCTTGGCCAGCTTCACGAACGTGTAGTGGGTGTTCAGGACGCAGACGACGAAGCCGGTGCTCCCGAGCAGAACGCCGCGCTTCAGCACGTAGTTGCGAAAGAACGCCCATGCGGCAGCCGCGGTCATGTCCACGACGTTCGTCCGGCGCCCTGCGGCATGCGCCTGCCGGGCCCAGAGCGTCGTGTACGAGTCGATCTTGTGCAGGTGATCCGACACGTCCGCGTAGGGGTGGTGCTCGAGCTCGCCACGGAGGCGCCCGACCGGTCCGTGAACGGTCACGGACTCGTGGACGAGATCGCCCTGCCAGCCGGCGTGAGCGCGGTCGAAGAAGCGCACCTGCCAGTCCGGGTACCAATCGGTGCCCCGTATCCAGCGACCGAGGTAGTAGGCGACCCGCGGGATGCGGTACCCGGCGCGGGCGAAGCCCTTTCTTCTGAGCGCCTCGATCTCCTCGCGCAGTGCCTGGCTGACCCGCTCGTCTGCGTCCAGCGCGAGAACCCAGTCGTGCTTCGCCGCGCGCACGGCGAAGTCGCGCTGGGCCACGAAGCCGGGCCAGGGAGCATTCACCACCACCCGGGCGCCCGAGGCCTCGGCGATCTCGCGGGTGCGATCGGTCGAGCCGGAGTCCACCAGCACGATCTCGTCGCAGAAGGAGACACTCGCCAGGGCGTCGGCGATGTGCCGCTCCTCGTTCTGTGCGATGAGAACGGCGGAGATGGAGGTCAAGTGCGCAGTATAACCGCGGCCCCGTGCTAGGATCAGGCGCCGTGAGCGAGCACGATTTCGAGACGCGCGACGGCATCCTTCGCCTCTTCCAGAAACGCGAGGCCCTCCTCGAAGGCCACTTTCTGCTCTCCTCGGGGCTCCACTCACCCCGCTACCTCCAGTGCGCCCGCGTCCTCATGGACCCCGAGATCGCCACGGCGCTCGGGACGGCCCTGGCCGAGCGGCTGCGGCCCCTCCTCGGCGATGGGTCTCCCAGCGTGGTCGTCGCCCCTGCGCTCGGCGGTGTCCTCGTCGCCCACGAGGTGGCGCGGGCTTTCGGGTGCCGCGGGTTCTTCACCGAGCGCCAGGACGGAGCCATGACGCTGCGGCGAGGCTTCGTCCTCCACGAAGACGAGCCCACGATCGTGGTGGAGGACGTCATCACCACTGGTGGCTCCACACGGGAGGTCGTCGAGGCCGTCCAAGGTCGCGGCGCCAGGGTCCTGGCTGCCGGCAGTCTCGTGGACCGCAGCGGGGGAGCGGCCGACGTGGGCGCTCCCCGCGCGAGCCTCCTCGAGCTGGAGGTGCCGACCTGGCCCCCGGGGGAGTGCCCCCTGTGCGCGGGTGGCTCCCGGCCGGTGAAGCCCGGCTCGCGCGCGGCCTCCCATCCTTCCGGCTGAAGCCGTGGGTCGCTTCCAGCTCACCCTCGCCTACGACGGCACGGAGTTTCGCGGTTGGCAGCGCCAGCGGGCGGAGATCGGCAGGACTGTTCAGGGTGTTCTCGAAGACGCCCTGGCGCCGTTTGGAGAGGGGCAGAGGGTGGCCGTGACGGCGGCGGGACGCACCGACGCCGGGGTGCACGCCCTGGGGCAGGTGGTGTCATTCGACCTCCCACGGCAGATGGGAGGCGCCGAGCTCCGGAAGGCCCTGAACAGCCTCCTCCCCGGGGATGTCCGGGTGCTGGAGGCGACGCCCGCGCCCGACGGGTTCCACGCGCGCAGGAGCGCCACGTCGAAGCTGTATCGCTACGTCCTGGACTGCGGAGGTGAGCCGCTGCCCCAGCGGCGGCGCCTGGCTGGCTGGGTGCCTCGTCCCCTGGATGAAGACGCGGTGCGCTCGGCCGCACGCCTCTACATGGGTCGCCACGATTTTGCCTCGCTCGCCTCCGCCGGGGGTTCGGTGAAGACGACCGTGCGAGAAGTGACGCGTTCGGAGGTGACCTTCGATGAGCTGGGTCTCACCTACGAGGTCGAGGCCGATGGCTTCCTGCGAAAGATGGTCCGCAGCATGGTCGGCGGGCTCATCGCCGTCGGCGTCGGCAAGCTCGCTCCGCGCGAGCTGGCCACGGCATTCGAGGCCCGCGACCGGAGGGCCTGGCCCCCTCCCGCCCCTGCATGCGGGCTGACCCTGGTGCGTGTCGACTACCCGCTGGGACGGAGCGCGGTGCTACCATAGGCCCGAATCGAGGCGTGTCACCGGGCATCAATGTCTCTTCAGGACCTGCTCACGGTCGTGCCCGTCGGCTCCGAGGAAGAAGAGCTCGTTCGCTCGATCGACTTCGGCCGGCTCCCGCGTCACGTGGCCGTGATCATGGACGGCAACGGACGGTGGGCGAAGCTGCGCCACAAGAGGCGGGTGGAAGGCCACCGTGCGGGAATCCAGGCCGTGCGAGACACGGTCGAGACCTCGGCGCGAATCGGCCTCGAGGTGCTCACTCTCTACGCCTTCTCCATCGAGAACTGGAAGCGGCCCCAGAGCGAGGTCTCCACGCTGATGGGCCTGCTCAAGAGGTATCTTCGGAGCGAGCTCGACTCGCTCCTCGAGAACGACATTCGCTTCAGGGTCCTCGGCCGGGCGCACGAGCTTCCTCTCGAGGTTCAGGACGAGCTGGGGCGGGCCGTGGAGCGCACGAGCGCCAACAAGGGGCTGAGCTTCAACATCGCGCTGAACTACGGGGGAAGAGCCGAGATCACCGACGCCGTTCGTCGGCTCTTCGAAGAGCTCCTGAAGGATGGCCGCGATCCCTCGGGGATCGACGAGCGGGCCCTCGCTGCCCACCTCTACACCGCCGGCCAGCCGGATCCCGACCTCCTCATCCGCACGAGCGGCGAGCTCCGGGTTTCCAACTTTCTGCTCTGGCAGATCGCCTACGCGGAGATCTGGGTCACGGACGTGCTCTGGCCCGACTTCCGGCGGCGGCATCTCCTCCAGGCCATCGGGGACTATCAGAAGCGTGAGCGGCGCTACGGCGGGATCACCACCGTCTGACCGGCTCCCGCCCCGGGGGCTGCGCGCCCCGGGCTTCCTCGGGAACCTCGCGCGGCGCGTGGGGACGGCCCTCGTGGCGGTCCCGGTGCTCCTTGCGGTCTTCTTTCTCGGGCCACCCTGGCTCGCCGTGGCGCTTGTGGCGGTGGGCCTGGCGATTGGTCTTTTCGAGTTCTTCGGGCTCCTGCGGGCACGGGGGCTGCGCCCCATGGTGCGGGTCGGCTACGTCGTGGCCGCGGCATTCGTCCTCGAGGTGGCGTGGCCAGGTGGCGCGCTGGTGCCCTTTCTGCCCCTCGTGGCGTTGCTTCTGCTCGGCTTTGCGCTGGCCCGAGGAGCGGACCTCGAGGCGGTGTCTGCCGCCGCTGCCACCCTTCTCGGCGCCGTCTATCTCGGAGGCCTCGGAGGCACGATCGTCGCCTTGCGGATCATCGCGCCGGAGGGGGAGGGAGCCTGGCGGCTCGTCCTCCTCTTCGTCATCATCTTCGGCTCGGACACCCTCGCCTTCTTCGTGGGCCACGCCATCGGTCGTCGTCGGCTCGCCCCGAGGGTCTCCCCGGGCAAGTCGGTCGAGGGGGCCCTGGGCGGCCTCCTGGGCGGGGCCCTGGGCGCCCTCGCCGTGCGGGAGCTGGGTCTGCCCGATCTGCCCCTGGTCCACACGATCGCGTTGGGGATCGGGGTCGCCGCCCTGGGCATCGTCGGGGACCTGGACGAGAGCCTTCTGAAGCGCTGGGCCGGGGTGAAGGACTCGGGAACCCTCTTTCCCGGTCACGGCGGAATGCTCGATCGGCTCGACAGCTTGTTGTTCGGCGCGCCGGTCCTGTACTATTATTTTCTGTACGTGCGCTGAGCGGCCCCACAGGGGCCGCTTCGTGCCTCTACGGTCCCCCCTGCAATGAAAGGCCTCGCCCTACTCGGCTCGACCGGCTCCATCGGCACCAACGTGCTGAGGATCGTCGATGCCTTTCCCGATCGTTTCGACGTCACGGGCCTGGCCGCCGGCCGCAACGTCGAGCGGCTGGCCGAGCAGGTCGAGCGCTACCGCCCGCGGGTCGTCTCCGTGGCGGACGAGAGCTCACTCGAAGATCTCGGCCGGCGGGTCGATCTGACCGGCGTTCGTGCGCTGTTCGGCGAGGCGGGGATGGTCGAGGTCGCGACACACGAGGAAGCGGCCACCGTGGTGGCGGGTGCGGTGGGTGCGGTGGGACTCGTGCCCACGTACCGGGCCCTCGAGGCGGGCAAGGACGTGGCCCTGGCCAACAAGGAGACGCTGGTGATGGCGGGCGAGCTGATGCTCGCACGCGCCAGGGAGACAGGGGCACGGCTCCTGCCCATCGACTCGGAGCACTGCGCGCTTCATCAGTGTCTGGACGGCCGAGGCCCCGATGAGGTGAGGCGGCTTCTCCTCACGGCGTCGGGGGGGCCCTTCCGCGAGCGGCCACAGGACACATTCGATCGGATCACGCGGGAGGAGGCGCTGGCCCACCCGACGTGGAAGATGGGGCCGAAGATCTCCATCGATTCCGCCACCATGATGAACAAGGGCCTCGAGGTGATCGAGGCGCGCTGGCTCTTCGGAGTCCCCGCGGATCGCATCGAGATCGTCATCCACCCACAATCGATCATCCACTCGATGGTGGAGTTCGTGGACGGGACGGTTCTCGCGCAGGTGAGCGTGACCGACATGCGCGTGCCGATCCAGTACGCGCTGAGCTATCCGGACCGGTGGCCGGGGGCCATCCCCGGGATGGACTTCTCCCAGCCGATGCGCCTCGAGCTCGGGCCCCCGGACCGCGAGCGGTTTCCCTGTCTCGGGCTGGCCTATGGGGCCCTCGAGGCCGGAGGGACGGCCCCCGCCACCCTCAACGCGGCGAACGAGGTGGCGGTCGCCGCGTTTCTCGAGGGGAAGGCTCCTTTCGGTGCTATTTCTGACACGATCCAGGAGGTTCTCGAGGCGGAGCCGTCGTCGGCCACCCGCTCGCTCGTGGACGTCCTCGATGCGGACCGCAGGGCTCGGGAGCGCGCCCGGCTGGTCCTCGGGCGGCACTCCGCCGCTCATTCGGTTTCCTAGCGCTCTCATTCGGTTGAATCAATGGGCTTCTTGATAACGATTCTCGCTTTCGTCTTCGTCCTCGGCGTCATCATCTTCGTGCACGAGTTCGGACACCTCATCACAGCCAAGGCCTTCGGGATGCGGGTCTTCGTCTTCTCGTTCGGCTTCGGCAAGAGGCTCTTCGGGATCAAGTGGGGCGACACGGACTGTCGCGTCTCCGCGGTCCCGCTGGGTGGGTACGTGAAGCTCGAGGGCGAGGGCGACGATCTCGTCAGCGAGGACACCAGCCAGCTCGGCGACGGGCGGGACTTTCTCAGCCGTCCGCGCTGGCAGCGTTTCCTCGTCTACCTGGCCGGACCGGCCATGAACGCCGTGCTCACGATCAGCGTCCTGAGCGTGCTGAACATGGTGGGGACCCCGGTGCCCGGAGCCGTCTTCGACCGTCCGATCATCGGTGCCGTCGCCGTGGACTCTCCTGCCGAGAGAGCCGGCCTCGTCCCCGGGGACGAGATCGTGGCCATCGACGACGACGACGTGGCGTCCTGGGAAGACGCCCAGTACCTCATCATTCTCCAACCGGAGAAGACCCTCAACGTGCGCGTGCGGCGCGACGGCCAGGAGGAAACGGTCGAGGTGCACTCGGAGGCCACGTCGACGGACAAGCGCGGCCACATCGGCGTCCATCCGCTCGTTCGTGTCGGAGAGGTCATGCCCGGCTCCGCCGCGGAGGAGGCGGGCCTCGCGCCGGACGACGCCATTCTCCGGATCGACGACACACCGATTGCGAGCTTCACCGACATTCCCCCGGTGGTCCAGGGCTCGGACGGTCGCGCCCTTTCATTCCGGATCTGGCGTGACGGCGAGCAGCTCGACCTTGCGATCGCCCCTCGGGACGATGGGTCCGGGCTACTGGTTGGAATCACGCCGAAGTTCGTCTACATGCAGTTCGGTCCCCGGGACGCGGTCGCCCAGGCCGTGGGGGACACGTGGAAGATGACCCGCCAGACCTTCGAGGTCCTGGGGCGGCTCGTCACGGCACAGATCTCACCCAAGACCATGATGGGCCCGCTGGGCATTGCCCAGATCTCGGGGCAGGCGGCTCAGAGCGGCCTGAACCCGTTGTTTCGACTGATCGCGATCATCAGCCTCCAGGTGGGGATCCTGAACCTGCTCCCCCTGGCCCCGCTCGATGGCGGGCACCTGGCCATCATCGCCGCCGAGGGCGTCGCTCGGCGGGACCTGAGCCCCAACATCAAGAACTGGATCATGAACGCCGGGGCGGCGGCGATCTTCCTGTTGATCGGCCTGGTGATCTACTCGGACATCTCGAAGCTGAGCTTCGTGCGGGGGCTGCTGCCGTGAACCGTTCCGGGAACGCGGCATGAGCCGACGTTCCCGGAACCTTCCGTTCTGTCGTGAGGCCTCTAGCTTGGCTAGCTCGGGCTACTCCGCCGTCGCTTTCCGTCCCCAAACCGGCTGGAAGGACGGGTCCAGGCTGTAGGCCTTCGCGAAGAGGTCCCGGGCCTTCTCCTTGTCGGCGTTCATGCGCGTCGACGGCTCACCGATCTTGTAGCAGGCGTAGCCCAGGTAGAAGGCCGCAGCCGCGCTCTGGGGATCGGCCTCGTAGGCCTTCTCGAACGCGTCCCGGGCTCGGGAGAAGCGTCCCCGTATGAACGCCTTGAGCCCGGCCTCGATGTGCTCCTGGAAGGCACCGCCGGGTGGCGGCGGGAGCTCGGAGGCTTCGATCCCCATGGCGGAGGCTGGCGCCTCCGGTGGCGGCACGGGAGCCGATTCCTGGATCGCGGTCGCCTCGAGAGGCGGGGCCTCCGGTGGGGCAGCCTGGGGGATCGCAGCCGACAGAATGAGGGTGGCCAGCAGCATGGGTCTTCTCCTTGGACCCGCAGTCTACCCGCTCCCCGGCCGGCGACTGTGATCGGGCTCACGGTTCATTTATCGACCCCCCCCCTATCCCCTCCCCACGTAGGGGCTCGGGGGAGGCTCAGTCGAGCTTGCGAGACGAGCCTCGACCCCGAGTGTACGCCGCGACGCGCCAGCGTCGCCTCCCACAGGCCAGGGAATGCCTGAGCAGTCTCGCCCGGCCACGTGCCCTCTGGGGAGGCCACGTGGACGGGCCTGCCTCAGCCGCCCTGGCAATTGAGGCTGAAACACGTCCCCACGTCAGCGCGCTCCGTCCCCGACTGCGGTGGTGCCCTGGCGCGCAGCCGGAACTCGTCGTTCGTGCAGCCCGCCCGAGGGTGTTGCCGCGAGCAGCCGCTCCGGCCGATTTGGATCCAGGGCCAGCGCCCAGATCCGCGTCGTTGCCAGGCCGTCCGTCGCGACAGCCTCCCACGTCTCCCCGGCATCGTCGCTGCCCCAGAGCCCGCCCTGGGTGAACTCGCTCGCGTAGAGAGTGCGCCCATCGCCGGCCACGGTCAGACCCGTGATGTCCAGAAGGGGCAAGCCCCCGCCCCGGGGCCACCAGCTCCGCCCGCCGTCCTCGGACTTGTACAGGCCCCGTGACGTCGCTACGAAGACGACCTGGTCGAAGCCCGGCAGGTACGCGAGGGCATGGACGCGGGCGTCCCCGATGCGGCCCGCGATGGGATCCCAGCTCGCGCCGTCATCGCGGCTCTCGAAGAAGCCGATCGGGGTCGCGGCGAGGATCGCACGCTGGGGCCCGCCCGACGCCGCCACGCGCTCCACGGTGCGCAAGACGCCCAGGCGGTGGCGCTGCCACGCCTCGCCGCCGTCGGTGCTTCGGAGGAGCCCTTGCGAGGTGGCCGCCAGGAACACCCGCGGCGAGAGCGCGACGAGGTCCGTGACGTAGGGGTGCAGCTCCAGGTCGTCCACGACGGTCGGCAGCCGGCGCCAGGCCTCGCCCCGGGACAGGAAGATTCCGTCATCGGTCCCCGCCAGTACGGTCGTTCCGGCGAGGGCGATCGTGAGGACCTCGCGACCCTCGAGGCCGGGAGCAAGGCGTGTCCAGGGGCCCGCGGGCGTCGGGGCCGAGAAGACGCCCCCGTGCCGGCGGTCCGCGGTCACGCCCACCACGACCTTTCCGCCGGAAGGGGAAAAGAGTATCCGAGAGACGAAGCGCTCCGAGAAGCCGACGTTCGACTCGGTCCATGTGCGCCCGTCGTCCATGCTGCGCAGGACACCCGCTCCGTCGGTGCCGACCAGGAGCGATCCGTCCGGTTGCGAGAGGAGTGCGTTGACCACGAGCTCCTTGTCGGTGCGCAGTGTCCACGAGCCCCCGTCGTCCTCCGTGGTCCAGAGGCCCTCGGTGGTGCCGGCGAAGAACGTCTCCGGGTCCTCCGTGTGCTGCGCAAACGCCCGCGTGCGGCGGCTGGAGGAGGGTATGCCCTGGACCTTGGACCAACGGCCCGCCCCGTTCCTGGAGCGATAGATCCCACTGCAGGCCGTGGCGTAGACCGTCCGTGGGGACCGCCGGTCCAGGGTGATCGTCATGACGTCGGAGTCGTTGATCATGCCCGAGTGGATCGATCGCCACGTGCTCCCGCCGTCCGTCGTCTTCCACGGGAGATGCCATGTCCCGACGTAGATCGTGTCCGGCGCCTCGGGATCGATGGCGATCGAGTTGACGTTGCGCAGCTCCGAGTGTCCCTCGACGCTGATCCGTTTCCAGCTGCGGCCACCGTTTCCCGATCGGAAGACGCCGCTCAGTGTTCCGGCAACGACGATGTCGGGGTCGGTCGGGGCCAGGGCGAGAGCCTTCACCGCCTGGCCGGAGATTCCCGGAAGCACGGTGAATGTCTTGCCGCCGTCGTCGCTCCTGGCCACACCGCCGCCGCCGCCTCGCAGCGCCCAGTAGCCCACGAAGACCGAGCCGTCGACCGCGATGGCCAGGTCATCGAGGCTCATCCCGTTGAGGGGGAAACCTGGATCGAGGCGCCCCCAGCTGCGCCCCGAGTCTTCCGAGCGGTAGAGAACTCCGCCGGCGGTGCCCAGGTACACGATGTGAGGCGTCGCGGGATGCGCCGCGAGCGATCGCACGTCCCCGCCGGGCGGACCCGCCGGAACCCACGACTGTGCCCGGGCCGGGGCGCCCTGAGCCGTGAGGGTCCCGAGCCCGGCCAGCACGATCGAGCGCACGGCGCGGCGCCGGGCCGACGACAGGTTCATCTCGTCTCCTGATCCGGATGATCTTACGTCACGACCGCTGCTGGGGCCCTGACGGCGCGTGCCTCGTCAGATCTGCGGGGGTGACAGGATCCTCGGCCGGCCCAGCCGCACCGGGTCGTCGTCACCGGACTCCTCCTCGAGGCCCACGGTCAGGCCGAGCTGGATGCCGAGGGCCTCGGTGATATCGCTTCCGATCTCCGTTCCCGGGACACGAGGCACGTTGTAGAGGTAGAGGTAGTAGAGTCCCGCATCCAGTATTTCGGTGAAGAGGACCCGCGGCTTGGGCTCCTTCGTCTCCGATGCGATGAGGAACGGGCACTCTCCCGCTTCGAGCTCAACGAACCCGCAGTCCGTGTCGCCGAAGTACACGAACATCCAGGTCTCGTCCTCGGTCCAGTCGACGGTGATGTCGACCCGGCCCCTGTCCTGGACCTGCACCTCGATGCCCACCCAGACCCCGGTGATGTAGCCCGAGAAGGAGGTCTGAGCGATGACGCCGCGGACCGGCTGGGGTGTGACGATGATGATCGGGGGCGGAGCCTCGTCGTTCCGGTCACACGCGGGGAGCGGAGCGAGAAGTGCGGCGCCGAGGATGAGAAGTATGTAAGGGCGGTAGTTTCGGTGTAGCAGCATAATCCCCCGTCTCAATTGTAGGACTCCAACAGCCCTTGTGCAAACGGTTTCGGGGGACTCACGGTATCGACCACGCACGAACGACAACTCAATCATCCTCCTCCGGGACTCGGGCGCCCTCGGGGATGAAGACCACGTCCACGCGGCGGTTCTTGGCCCGGGCACGGGCGTTTCTCGCCGTGTCGAGGGGGCTGGCATCTGCCGCGCTCCTCGCGGTGATGCGGGCCTCTGCCACGCCCCGCTCGGTGACGAGGTAGCTCTTGACCGCCTCGGCGCGCTTGCGTCCGATGACCTCGGTGTGCCGCTCGCTGCCGTCGGCGTGGCCGACGATGATCACGCGGCTGCGTGGCTCCTGGCGCAGCTTGCTCGCCACGTCGTCGAGGCAGGCCTTGTCCACGTTGTTCAGGCGCGAGAGGTTGCGAGGGAACCCGCCAGAGGTGCAGCTGACCGCCTCCGGCCTGGGCCGGGGAGGCTCCTGCACGCACACGCGG
>CAXMOH010000051.1:0-7340 GCA_964194855.1 uncultured Hyphomicrobium sp. | reverse complement strand
GAGCAAGTGTGAGAAGCGATCCGCCCCGGGGGGCTTGACTCCCTCGTCGTGCACCCGGGCGGCGAAGCCCTTGACCCTCGCCACCGTCTTGCGGATGGCCTGGGTGATCTCGTCGCTGGGAGCCAGCTCGGGGGCGCGAAGCCAGTAGTGGCCCACCATGCGTTTCTCGGCGGGGTTGGCGATGCCGCCGGCCTCGAGATCGTCCATGGCGGAGTACGCCTTCTGGAGGGCACTCTCCGAGGCCTCGAGATCCCGGGCGCTCACGCCCATGCGGCTGAGGTCCAGCCGCACCCCGAGGTCGGGATCGTCGAACAGCAGTGTCTTGTAGCTCTCCCAGAGCTCGCGTGGGGTCATGAGGCCTCCTGGCCCGGATTATTCACCATCTTTCTGCTGCGAGGCGCGATACGCTGCCTGCGCCGGGCGTGCTCGCTCCTCGCTTCGTCGACGGACTGTAAGTCCGACTCCTCGCTCGGGCATTCGCCCGTCGGGAGTGAATCCCGACCGGGCTCGTCTTGCCCCGCTCCGCGGGAGGTGCGCTTGCCCGGCTCGGCTAGCGTCTCACGCCTCTCGCGACGAAATCTGGTGAACAATCTGGGCCGGTTCAGTGCGGCGGCCAGCATTCTACTGTTGCTGTGGCCACAATCGTTCACATCGCCACACAGCGGGCGACGGCGAGTCTGTGCTACGTTCAGCGAGGAGGATCAACGTGACCCGACGGTGTTTCGCCCTGCCGATCACCCTCTCCGTGCTGCTGGCCCTCGCGGGCTGTGGTGGTGGAGGCTCCTCCACCCCGACCGAGTCGACGGCTTCGACCGCCACCGATCAGTGCTCCACCCTCGGTCAGGTGGAGTTCGTGCGCACGACGCTTCAGGACATCTATCTCTGGTACACGCAGCTCCCGGACCCCGATCCGGCGGGCTTCGACTCGCCGGAGGCCTACCTCGACGCCGTGCGGTACCGCCCCATCGACACGTCCTACAGCTACATCGCGTCGAAGGCCGCCAGCGACGCCTTCTTCTCCGACAGCCAGTTCATCGGCATCGGGGTCTCCTACCGGCAGACCGGCGCCTCCGAGCTCCGGGTCGCGCAGACCTTCCCCGGAAGCCCGGCCGCCGATGCCGGCATGACTCGCAGCGACCACATCCTGGCGATCAACGGCACTGCGGTGGCGCAGCTGTTGTCGACAGGCGGGATCTCGGCCGCCTTCGGCCCGGACCAGGAGGGTGTGCAGGTCACAATGAGGTGGCGCGCCCCCGGGGGGCCGGAGCTCGAGGCCACCCTCGTCAAGCGGAAGGTGACCATCCCCACCGTGTCGGCGACATCCGTCTTCGACGTGGGCGGGATGCGGGTCGGCTACATCTTCTTTCGGAACTTCGTCACGCCCTCGATCGATGCGCTCGACACGGCCTTCGACCGGCTGCTGGCCGAGGGCGCCACGGACCTCGTGCTCGATCTCCGCTACAACGGCGGAGGGTTCGTGAGCGTGGCGCAGCACCTGGGGAGCCTGATCGGCGGGCGGGGCACATCGGGCGAGGTCCTCGTCAACTTCCGGCACAACGACAAGAACACGGACCGGAACGAGGCCGTCCTCCTCGAAGACAAGCCGAACGCCCTGGAGGTGCCACGCCTCGTGGTCATCACCACCGGCGGCTCGGCCTCGGCGAGCGAGCTGATCATCAACGGTCTGCGTCCCTTCATGAGCGTGACCGTCGTCGGCTCGCGGACGTTCGGCAAGCCCGTGGGGCAGTACAACTTCGATTTCTGCGAGAAGGTCCTCTTTCCGGTGGCGTTCGTCGGCGACAACGCGGCCGGCGAGGCCGACTACTTTGACGGCATCCCGGCCGACTGCGCGGCGCCGGACGACCTGGACCACGCCATCGCCGACACGAGAGAGGCTTCCCTTGCGGAGGCTCTCTCCTTCCTGAGAACCGGACGCTGCAGCGCAACAGCAGGCGCCGAGGCCGAGATCCAGGCCAGGCGGCGTACGGTGGTTCCCCGACCCTACGAAGGCGACCCCTGGCGGCAGCTCCTCGGCGCATTCTAGTGGCCCCTTCCGTTGTTCCGTGCGCCTATTGCTCCAGCTCGGCGGCGAGCTGGCGGGCGGCCGGGTCGTCCGGTGAGAGCTCCACGAGTCTGCGCGCCCAGGAACGAGCCTCGTCCAACGCTCCCCGATCGCGGTTGAGGGTCACGAGTGCCACCAGCACGGCGCGGACGGAGGGGCTCCGCTCGTGGGCGCGACGAAGGACGCGGAGCGCCTCCTCGGTCCTTCCCGTCGAGTGCAGACCGATGGCATGGACGTACGCGAGCTGCGCGTCGCCGGGGGCCAGCTCGGCCGCCCGGGCCAGGGCCTCGAGGGCCTCGTCGAGGCGCTTCTGCCGAACCAGGAGGAGTCCCAGGGCGTGGTGCAGGGCCGGGCTGTCCGGGCTCGCCTCGAGCCCTCTCCGGAGGACGAGCTCACCCTCGTCGTCGCGCCCCTGTTGCCGGAGCAGGTCGGCCAGGTTCGCATGGGCCGGAAGGAACCAGGGACCGACCCGAAGCGCCGCCTCGTACGCCCGCCGCGCTGCCTCGAGGTCGCCCTGCTTCACCCGCATCAGCCCGACGTTGACGTGGGCCTCGGGTCGTTCCGCGTTCGCCCGCTGCGCCTGAAAGAACTCGTCGAGGGCTCCATCGAAGGCCACGCGTTGGGACACGGTCATCCCGTCGGAGGGGACGTCGGCCAGGGGCACCACCGACTCGATCCGCACCGCACGGACCGGGTCGGTCAGGAGCACCCCGCCGACGCGGAGTCGGGCCCGGGGCTCGAGTCCGTCGAGGGCGGAGGCGGCCGCCAGTCGCACCAGCGGATCGGGGTCCTTCACGGCAGCCTCGATGGCTCGACGCGAGACCGAGCCCATGAAGCCGGGCAGGAGCGAGACCGCCGTCCCACGGACGACGCCGGGCTGGTCGTCGTCGGCTGCGAGGGCGGCGAGGGCCTCCTCGGCCCCGGCCTGGAGAGTGCGGCCGGCGTGAAGGGTCTCGCCGTAGTGCGGCTTCGTCCACTGGCCCTCGGGGTACCACCGCTCCACGGCCCTCGCGGCCCACTGCGCAGAGCGGTCCCCGTGACAGTCACTGCACGTGTTGGGAGTCCCGAGGGAGACGGTGAGGTCCGGGCGCGGCGGGCGGAACGAGTGGTCGTGGCGCGGGTCCACCACCATGTACGTCTTCGCGCGCATGTGACAGGCCACGCACGACCCGCCCTCTCCCTCCGGGTCGTGGAAGTGGGGCTCGCGGGCGGCGAACCGCTCGGGCTGGTGGCACGACGCGCAAGTGGCATTCCCGGGGATCCTCAGCTGCGCGGAGTGGGGGTCGTGGCAGTCGGAGCAGGTGACGCCCACCGCGTACATCCTGCTCTGGAGAAACGAGGCCCACGTGTAGACCTCGTCCAGCTTCTGCCCGTCGGCGTAGTACAGGCCCTCGCCGAGAAGCGCGGGATGGTGCGTCTGAGCGAGGAGCTGGCCCGGCAGGTAGTCCTCGGTGAGCAGTCCGCGCCGAGCGTGGCAACGGGCGCACATCTCCACCTCCACCCGCAGCTCCGGGGGCGCGTCCTCCGGGACGGCAATGCCCCGCTCCATGTCCATCTCCCAGGGGCGGTTCTGGCGCTCGTCGAAGCCGACCACGAGGCCCGGATCGCCTGCGGGTTCGAGCCCTGCGGCCTCCGCGTCGGCGGCCCAGGCCACGTGGCGCGACGCCGGACCGTGGCACGCCTCGCAGGCCACGTTGATCTCGGAGAAGGTCGTCCCGAACCGGTCCCCGGGCCAGAGATAGTTCTTGCGGAGGTTCGTGGAATGGCACTCGGCGCACTGGGAGTCCCAGCTCTGCGAGAGCTTCGTCCAGTGGAGGACGTCGAGGTGGTCCACGCCCTCCCCGGGGTACAGGTGGAACCACCGCTGTCCCCCCGCTTCCGCGGGGCGGCTGTCCCAGGCCACGCCCAGACACTGATAGCGTCCGTCGGGGAGCTCGATCAGTTACTGCTGCATCGGCGTGAAGCCGAAGACGTAGTCGATCTCGTAGTCGGTGAGCGCCCCGTCGGGGCCGTCCGTGGTGACAAAGAAGCCTTCACCCTGCCTGAAGAAGCGCGAAGTGACGCCGGCATGGGTGAACCGCGTGTCCTCGAAGTCTCCGAGGACCGACGACTCCGTCGCCGGCTGCATCGCCAGATCGTGGTGCGAGCCGCGCCACAGCTCGTACTCCGCCTCGTGGCACGCCACGCAGCCCTCGACCCCCACGTAGGACGGAGGCGCGGCGGCCATGGAGGGAGCCGACCCGCCGGGACCGGGAAGCCACCAGACGGCCGCGGCGACCACTCCCCCGGCCGCCAGCCCGAGCAGGGCAAGGGCGCGGCGCTGGGACCCGGGCGTCACGGAACGAGGGGGATCTGCCGGGCCAGGTCCGCGGCCACGATGGCCTGGAACTTGTTCTCCAACTGGAAGTATCGGACCAGCAGACGCGGCGGCAATACAGACGTCATGCGCTTCACCCACCGCCGGGTGAGCTTCAAGCGGTCTTCGTCGATCTGGAGGGCCTGGTCGAGCATGGTCCGCGCCCTTTCGCCCGACAGGCTCGCGTACTCCGCGGAGTAGGCGGCCACCAGCCGATCCTCTCGTCCATCGATCTTCTTGAGCTGCTTCTGGAACGCGTCGAAGAGCGGCCAGAACGCGTCGGCCTCCTTGTCGGAGAGCGGCAGGCTGCCCGCGACGATCATGCGTTTCTGCTGGTCGACGACCTCGCGGCTCAGCTCCAGGCTCTGCGCGACGTCCTGTGTCGCCACGGGAGACGCGGCCAGGGCAAGGGCGATCGTCAGGGTTGCTGCTTTCATGCTCCTCCTCGAGGGCGCGGGCGCAAGGGACGAGCGCTCAGCGCTTGATCATGCGGATCTCGGTGCCGCCTCGTTCGATCGAGACCTCGTCCATCAGCTCGTTGATGAGGTAGATCCCGCGCCCGCCCTCGGCGTAGACGTTCTTCCCCACCACCGGGTTGGTCAGCTTCCGGGGATCGAATCCCGGGCCGGGATCCCGCACCACGATCAACATTCCCCGGGCGTCGTCGCAGGCCACACACACCTGGACCTTCTTGTCGGGGTCTCGCGCACACCCGTGGCGGATGGCGTTGGCCAGAGCTTCTCGGAGCGAGGTCTCGATCTCGAACTCCTTGCCCTCCGCACACCCCATCCGCTTCGTGAGCCCAAGTACCTGTTCCACGGCGGGTGATATCGCCTGGACGTCGCCCGGGATCTCGAGGGAGAGGCGAGGCTCGAGCCGCTCGCTGTCGAACTCCACACAGGGCTTCGGCTCCTTCTGGCTCATGACGGGGCGTTCGTCCGCATTATCCACTATCTCTCTGCTACGAGGCGCGACACGCTGCCGGCTCCGTGCGTGCTCACTCCTCGGGTCCCGCCCACACCAGCGCCTCGAACTCCGGCGTGGTCGCCGCCGAGTACGTCCCGCCCTCGACCCGTGCCACCAGCCGAATCGCCAGCCTCTCCCGGGTCGCAAACCTCCAGGCGGGCTCAGGCCCCATCACGAGGAATGCCGTGGCGAGGGCATCTGCCCACACCGCCTCCTCGTGCACCACCGTGACCGAGGTCAGCTCGTGGGTCACCGGCTCCCCCGTCCGTGGATCGATGAGATGGCTGCGTCGGCGTCCCGCCTCGTCGATGTAGGCGTTGCGGTAGTCCCCTGAGGTCGCCACGGCCACGTCCTCGAGAGCCAGCACCAGGAGATGTTCGCGATCCCGCCCCGGAGACTCGACCGCCACGCGCCAGCGCGTTCCGTCGGCCCGCCGGCCACGCGCCACCACCTCACCGCCAATGTCCACGACAAAGTCATGATGACCGAGGGCCTCGATCGCCGCGGCAATCCGGTCGGCCGCCCAGCCCGGCGCCAGGGCCGAGAGGTCGCACGACACGTCCGCACGTGTCTTGATGACGCTCGCACGATCGGCAGCAAGAAGGAGCCGATCGGGTCCGACCCGCGCTCGAAGCTCCACGAGGTTCTCCGCGGAGGGTGTCTGCGCGGGCAGGCCCGCAGGCCCGAAGCCCCAGGCCTCGACGAGCGGACCGACCGTGACGTCGAACGCCCCGCCCGAGAGCTCACCGACACGGCCGGCGATCTCGAGAAGGCCGACGGTCTCCGCCGACAACGCAAACGGCTCGGCGGCCGGGTGGCGGTTGAGCCGTGAGATCTCCGACTCGGGATCCCACGTCGACAGGAGGCGATTGGTGAGCTCGAGCACTTCGTCGATCGCCACCCGGATCGCTTCGCGCCCGTCGTCATCGAGGGGCGGCGTGGCGACGCGCACGGTGTAGCGCGTTCCCATCGTGGGGCCGGTGAACACGACGACCGCGCGCTCGGGGTCGGCAGCCCGTGCGCGAGGCGCAGCCTGGGATGCCGAGGCCACCAGGGTGACGAGAAGAACAGCGGTGTCGATCCTCAAGGTGGGGCGAGTCTAGCGGAAAAGCCCGACGAACGCGTGGGTCGACACCGAGCCCCCCGAACCGAAACGCCACCCGACGTGATCGCCGAGGTCGAGGCCCCGCAGACGGCAGTCGTGGCCGGTGCCGTGGGTCTCGTGGGGCGAACGCTCATGGCACTGGGCGGCGCCTACCTCCTTCGGCCGTGACAGAGACGGGCTCGGTGCCGGCCCTGGCGGGGGCCGTCGCCGGTCTGGCCTACGCGGGCGTCTGGCTGGTGATGACCGGTCGAGCGGCGGCGCGCGACCGGAGGATGAGCGCCGTGTTTCACGGCGTCGCGAGCGCGATGATCGCCTACCCGCTGACCTTCGAGACGACGGTGAGATTCGGCCTGATGAGCCACACCGCGGCCGCCGCCCTCGTACCTTTTCTGGTCGCTCTCGGCCTCGCCGTGGCGTGGCGTGCTCGTCACGGTGGGATCGCCTGGACGCACGGCCTGTTCGGCCTCGCCACCGCCGCCAGCCTGCTGCAGGTCACTCACGAGCTCGTCACGTTCACCATCGCGCTTCTGCTCATCGCCCTGCTCGTGGAGCTCACGGCGATGCGCGACCGCTGGCTCGCCCTGCGATGGCCGACGGCCCTCGTGCTCGACCTCGCGGTCCTTCAGACGATCCTGGTCGCCCTTCGGCGAGGCGGCCCTCCACCGGGCTACCTGCCGTTGCCGCCGCACGGCACATCTACTGCTGGAATGTTTCCCCGACATGAACGTAACCTGGGGGACGTACAAGAACCACATCGGTCATCCCGACATGAGCTACGAGGTCGGCTGCTTCCGCTGCCACGGTGGAGAGCACGTGAGCGATGAGGGCGAGATGATCTCGATGGACTGCAC